>JAFVBP010000211.1 GCA_017479925.1 Selenomonadaceae bacterium
AGCCTCCGTCACTGGTTGAGCGCGGTAACGTCGTCGTCGAGATCGGGCGTCGTGTAGCGTTCGATAATCGTTTGCCAAAATCCTTGTGACTTCAAAATAAATTCAACGACTTCGCGAGCCGCGCCGTGTCCGCCGACGTTGTCCGCGACGAAATGAGCGCGTTCGACGACTTCGGGCACCGCGTCCGCGACAGCCGCACGAAAACCGACTTGCACGAAAACGGGCAAGTCAATAACGTCGTCCGCAACGTAACAAATTTCGTCGTCCGTCAAGCCGAATTTCGACTTGATTTTTTTGTAAGCGTCGCGTTTGTTCATCTGCCCTTGCAAGACGGCGGAAATTTTCAATTCGGCGGCACGGTGCGCGGTGATTTCGGTTGTGCGCCCCGTGATAATCGCCGATTTCAAGCCGCACGAGTGAGCCAACGTGATACCGAAACCGTCGCGGCTGTGGAAACGTTTAAAAATTTCGCCGTGTGCGCCGATGTTCAAGCTGCCGTCGGTCAAGACGCCGTCGATGTCGAAAATAATCAATTTGACGCGTTTCGCCCGTTCGAGAGCGTCGCCCGAAATTTTCATGATTTAAACAACTCCTTGACGCAACAGGTCGGTCAGGTGAATCATGCCGACGGGATAATTTTTTTCGTCGATGACGGGCAAAACCGTCACGGGACGCGGCTTGTGCTTTTCCATAACCGAAAGAGCCGCCGCCGCAAGTTTGTCCGCGCTGATGATAAGCGGCGTGTCGCACATGATGTGTTCGACGGGTTCGTCAATGAAACTGCGATTTTTCTCAAGCGCACGACGAATAATGCCATCCGTGACAAGCCCGACAAATTTTTTATCGGTGTCGACGACGGAAACGGCTCCGAGACCTTTGGCGGTCATCTCGAAAAGCGCATCTTTCGCCGTCGCGCCGACAGTGACAATCGGATTGTCGTCGCCGCTGTGCATAACGTCGCCGACGGTGAGCAAAAGTTTTCGTCCGAGTGCACCGCCGGGGTGGAACAGCGCGAAGTCGTTCGACGTGAATTTTTTTTCAGCCATTAACGCCATAGCCAACGCGTCGCCCATTGCAAGCGTCGCGGTCGTCGAGGCGGTCGGTGCCAATCCGAGCGGACAAGCTTCGCGTTCGACGCCAATGTCAATAAAATAGTCGCAATTCTGTCCGAGCGTCGAAGTTCGTTTGCCGCACATGGCGATAATTTCCGTGCCGATTCGCCGCACGACGGGCAAAATGTTGACGATCTCCGACGATTCGCCGCTGTTTGAAATGGCAATCAGCACGTCGTTTTCGGTCAACATGCCAAGATCGCCGTGATACGCTTCGGCGGGGTGCATGAAAAATGACGGCGTGCCCGTCGACGCAAGTGTCGCCGCGATTTTCCTGCCGACGTGCCCGGATTTGCCCATGCCCGTGACGACGACGCGTCCGCTGCAACGCATGATTTTTTTGACGGCGGCAACGAATTCGTCGTCAATGCGCGGAATCAGATGTTCAATCGCCGTCGCTTCAATCTGCAAAGTTTCAACCGCTTTGTCTTTAATCATCGTGTGACCTCATGAAAAATTTTTCGTGACCTCGTGAACTTTCAACGCGGATGTCAAAAGTTGCTCCAAGTTGTCAAGCGCAATCATGTTCGCGCCGTCCGACAAACCTTCAGCGGGATTGTCGTGCACTTCCAAAAACAGCCCGTCGACGCCGACGGCACAGGCAGCTTTAACCAACGGCTCGACGAATTCGCGTTGTCCGCCCGACGAAGTGCCCGCGCCGCCCGGCAGTTGCACGCTGTGAGTCCCGTCGAAAATCACGGGGCAATTAAATCCGCGCATAATCGGCAGTCCGCGCATGTCGACGACCAAATTGTTGTAGCCGAAAGATGTCCCGCGTTCGGTGAGCAAAATTTTTTCGGTTTGACTGCGCAACTTTTCGACGACGTTTGACATGTCCCGCGCCGAAAGAAATTGAGCTTTCTTGACGTTGACGACCTTGCCCGTTTTCGCGGCGGCAATGAGCAAGTCCGTCTGCCTGCACAAAAAGGCGGGAATTTGCAAGATGTCGGCAACTTCGGCGACGGGTTGAGCTTGATAACTTTCGTGAATGTCGGTGACGATCGGCACGTTCAGTTCGCGCTTGATGTCCGCCAAAATTTTCAGCCCGTCGACAAGTCCCGGTCCGCGAAAACTTTTAATCGACGAACGGTTAGCTTTGTCAAACGACGCCTTGAAAATGTAGGGCATATTCAAGCGTTCGGCAATTTCTTTGGCACGGCGACCGATTAAAAGACTGCGCTCGAAACCTTCAAGCACGCACGGACCGGCGATTAAAACCAGCTTGCCGCCGCCGAATTCGATATTTCCGATTTTGACAGTGTTCATGACTTCACCTTAACCTTTCCGACGAACAATCAAAGCGCGGTGCTGACGTTTCGGTTATCGACACGTCGGGGCACGCCAATTGTTTGGTTACTTTTTAAAAGTAACCCGCCGCCGAATTCGATATTTCCGACTGTGACAGTGTTCATTTTAATCCTCACCCAAATCTTTCCAGTTGACAACGTTTAAATTCGGCACGCGCTCGAAATGCTTGACGTTGTCGGTTATCAAAGTTGCATTGTTCGCCAAAGTTATCGCGGCAATGAAAATGTCGTCGTCTTCGATTTTTTGACCGCGCTTGCTCAAGTAGCGATAAATGTCGGTCGCAATATCAATCGCTTTGTCGTCAAGATTAAAACGTTCGGCATCGTTGCAAAGCGCGTTGAAAACTTCCACTTTTTTGCGATTTACGTCTCGGTCATAGCCGCGCATGACTTCATAATAAGCGACCGAGCATATGGCAATTTTGTTTTTTGTGCCGACAGCTTTAAGCATGTTATTGACGACGGTCGGATTACTGCGCAAAATTTCAATAATCGTGCAGGAGTCCAAGTTGTAAATTATCCGCTTATTCAAAGTGATTCGCCTCTGCGTTTCGCTCGTTCCGCATAAAACGTTGTCGCCAATTTTTCGGCTTCGTCCTTCGTCAAAAGTTTGCTCATGCGCAGGATAATTTCACGTG
>JAFVBP010000212.1 GCA_017479925.1 Selenomonadaceae bacterium
AATTGGTGGGCTTTTTTTACGGCGGTCGACATCCATGACGGTCTTTTTCGGTGGCGCGTCAAATTTGTTGAGCGTCAAAACAACCCGTCGGTTTTAATCGGTGGGCTTTTTTTACGGCGGTCGACATCCATGACGGTCTTTTTCGGTGGCGCGTCAAATTTGTTGAGCGTCAAAACAACCCGTCGGTTTTAATCGGCGGGCTTTTTTTACGGCGATCGACATCCATGACGGTCGGATTTTCGGCGACATTTCAATTGGCGTTGACGTTGCGTCGCCCGACAAAAAAATTTTCAAAAAATTTTTTTCGGCAAGCAGGAATCTTAAAAGGCGTAGCGAAATTCCCTTGTCGAAAAGGTTGCCCGAAAGGGTAACAGCCGATGTTCACAGTCAAACACAGATAGGAGAGGGTCACTAATGACAGAAGCAACCACCACGATTGAAAACAAAACCGGTATCCATGCGCGCCCGGCGTCGGTGTTCGTGCAGAAAGCGTCCTCGTTCAAGTCCAAAATCCAGCTCAAAGCCAAAGGCAAAACTGTCGACGCGAAGAGCATCCTGATGATCATGAGCATGGGCTTGGTCAAAGGCACGGAAGTCACCATTTGCGCCGACGGTCCCGACGAAGCAGATGCGGTTGCCGCGCTCAAAGGTCTCGTTGACAGCAAGTTCGGCGAAGAATAATTCGTTCGTTCGGTTGCAATCCGAGGGAGGAGGTTAATTTTTTCCGCCTCCCTTTTTGTGTAATGTGGGGGAATATTCATGGCAGAAAAAATCAAGGGCAAAGGCGTAATTGCGGGCATTGCCGTCGGCAACATTTTGCTCGCGGGACAAAATCTTGACAGTTTCCTCGTCGCGTACAAACCCGGCAAGAAAGACGCCGAAAAGAAGAAAGCCGCCGCCGCACTCGTTGCCGTCGCCGAAAATCTCAAAAAAAGCATCGACGACTTCAAAGCGCAGGAACTCAACGAACAGGCAGGCATTCTCGAAGCGCACCGCATGATGGTTGAAGACCCCGCAATGAGCGGCGCGATTGAAGAGCAAATCGACATCAGCGGCTCGGCACCGAAAGCCGTTATCGACGCGTACGAATCTCAAGCGCAAATTTTCGAGGCAATGGAAGACGAATACTTCCGCGGACGTGCCGTCGACATGCGCGACGTCGGCAAACGCATTGCCAAATATTTGCTCGGCATCAAAGAGCCTGAAATCGTCGGCAAAGTTATCGTCGCGGGCAAAGACATTGAGCCTTCCGTTATCGCGGGACTGCCGACCGACAAAATCGCGGGCGTTATCCTCGGCGTCGGCTCCACCACGGCTCACGCGGTCATTATCGCGAAAACTCGCGCAATCCCGACGGTTGTCGGTGTCGGCGACGGCATTGCTCAAATTGCTGACGGCGACCCCGCAATTCTCGACGGCGAAACGGGCGAAATTTTGATTCGTCCCAGCGACGAAGAACGCGCTTCCTACGACATCAAAATCAAAAAGCAGGAAGAACTCAAAGCTCATTACGCCGAACTCAAAGACAAACCCGCCATTACGCTCGACGGCAAGGAAGTTGAACTCGTCGCGAATATCGGTTCACCCGCGGACGCTGACGCCGCCGTTAAAAATTACGGTGCGACGGGTGTCGGTCTGTTCCGCTCCGAATTCGTCTTCATGGGCAAAACCGACGTTCCGAAGGAAGAAGATCAGTTCAAAGAATACAAAGCTGCCGTCGAACACTGCGCCTCGGTCACTCACGGCGAAGGTCTCTGCGTTATCCGCACAATGGATATCGGCGGCGACAAACCGCTTCCGTACATCCAGGTCGGCAAGGAAGAAAACCCGTTCCTCGGCTACCGCGCAATTCGTATCAGCTTGCAACGCAAAGATTTGTTCATGCCGCAGTTGAAGGCGATTCTCCGCGCCGGCGTTTACGGTAAAGCCGCGATTATGTTCCCGATGGTCATCAACGTGCAGGAATTCCTTGCCGCGAAACAATTCGTCGAAGACGCGAAAGCCGAACTCGTTCACGAAGGCAAAGAGTATTCCGACAGCGTGCAAGTCGGCATCATGGTTGAAACTCCTGCGGCGGCAGTCATGGCTCCCGCGCTTGCCAAATACGTCGACTTCTTCAGTATCGGCACGAACGACTTGGTTCAGTACACGTTGGCAGTTGACCGCGGCAACGCGCAGATTTCTTACCTGTACAATCACTTCAACCCGGCCGTGTTGCGCCTGATTAAACGCACAATCGAATCCGCCAACAACGAAGGCAAATGGGCGGGCATGTGCGGCGAAATGGCGTCCGACCCGAACGCGGCGGTTCTCTTGCTGGCTATGGGCATCAAAGAACTGTCGATGAGCGCGCCGTCGATTCCGCGTGTCAAAGAGCGCATCCGCAACATTACCTTGACGAAGGCGAAAGAAATTCTCGA
>JAFVBP010000213.1 GCA_017479925.1 Selenomonadaceae bacterium
CCTCCCAAAAATGGAAATTCGCTTTCGCTCGACGGGGCTTCCGCCGAATCACAAGCGGTATAATAATCCCGATTCAACAAAATGTCAAGGGTTTTGCGCAATGCGCAATGCGTAATGCGTAATGACAACCGCGACGGTAAATTCGGCCGTCATGGATGACGGCCACGCGCCGCGTATGATACAGGATGTATCATGCGGCGCACAAGCGGTTGACCGTAGCGACAACATTTCGGCGACGAACAGGTAGCCGCTCCACGCGTAGTGGCGGCTTTCTTTGCTACTTTCTTTCGCCGGTGAAAGAAAGTAGATTTCAACAACGCCCGTCGTGCGCAACGACAATCACCGCGCCGCCGCAACGACAAAAATCACTGCGACGGCATAAGCACGATATTGACGGGCAAATTCGACGCGCCCGGCGGCGAATACTCAAAACTCACGTGACCGCGATAATTGCCCAGCTCCGAAAGTTCCGTGTAATTCGTCATCAGCGAAATGCCTTCAACGCGAGCCTGCGCGACATTCGGATTTTCGGGCGGTGTCTTGTCCCCGAAGAACAGCCGTCGATCAGGCGTCTGAATCACACCCGTGCGCCCGCGATAATTATATCGCAAAGCACCCGCGTAATGACCGCCGAGCGGACTCAAACAAAAGCGCGTCATAAACCGCGTTTTGAAATTCAGCGTGTAATTTATGCCATAATTGCCATAATTGACAACTTCCGTGCCGTCGGTCGCGTCAATGCCCGTCTTAAACCTGTCGTTGACGTTGTCGCCGATTAAAACGTAACCGAGACCGTCGCGCTCCCAATCGTAAGGCTTTTTGAGCGTCAACGTGCGATTCATGTGCTTGAACGTGCCGCGCAGTTTATGTTCGTCCTTAGGCAAAATTTCGGCTCGGTTGAGGAAGTCAAGCGCGTCGGCATTTTCGGGATACATCATCAGGTAGATTTTGACGGGCTTGTCGGCGGTGAAATCGCACACGCCGTGAATCAACTGACCCGGTTGCATCAAAAAATATTTTTCGACGGGCGCGTAAACTTTGCGCTCAAAACGTTCCAAAACAATTTCGTCGCGGAATTCGCCTTCCATGTACATGGTCTGCGTGACTTTGCCGACGCTCAAATAATTTCGATTCGGAATGCTCAAGCCGCCGCGTGTAATTTTGACGACATTTTTACCGTCGTCGACGTTCTCGAAAATCAGCGCGAAACGTTTGCGGACACCCGTATCGTTCAGGTGATAAAACAAAACCCGCGCTTCGCCGCTGACCGTGTCGGTGTACAAAATCCCGTTGCGATTGACGTATTCGGGGCTGTCGGAAAAAATCAACGTGCCGCCGCTGTCACGCGAATAAACGTCAAGCTTGTGCATGACCGAAGACGGCACGTAATCGCTTTGGGCGTGTGCGTCCGAAAAAAACGCGCTCAACGAGGTCGCCGCCGCCAATATCGTCGCAAAAAATTTTTTCGCCAGATTCATGGTAAAAGTTCTCCTCAGGTTGAAATTGTCGTTGCCGCAACCGTCGACGAAAATCCGGCCGACATGGATGTCGGCCGCCCGCAGTTGATACAGGATGTATCACCTGCGGGCTGTTTTCTTTTGCTACTTTTCTTTTGCGCCAAAAGAAAAGTAGATAAACCGCAACTTTTGCGCCAAAAGAAAAGTAACACAGACACGCCGCCGACAGATTGAACGGCTCAATCGACAGCAACGCCGCCGTCGACGCGGGCGATTATAACACAAATGTCCAACGCCGCAGGAAATTTTTTGTGCTTTTGAACGATACCTGCTATAATCACGCAAACAATATCAGCAATCAAATTTTTACGGAGGCAACAATGAAAATTCTTGCACGACAACTTACCTTGGACTTGTACAACTGCGACATGCGTGCGGGCACCGTCGACGAGATAAAAGACATGTTGAAAAGCGTCGTGGGCAGCGAACCGCGGCTCAAAGGCGAATTTTTGACCGAAAGCCACTGCTCGATTGTCGGCGCGTTTGACGGCGGACATATCGCCCTGCACGTGTACAAGGAATTGCGTTACGTCGCGGTCGACATTTTCACCTGCACGGAAAGCGACGACCCCGAAGAACTTGCCAAGACGATTCGGCAATTCTTCCGCCCCGACAAAATCAAGTCGACGTTTCTCAAGCGCGGCGACTTCGGGCTTGAACGCGAAATCAAACCGAAAATCAAAGTTCGCGTGGCACCTTTGCGGCGTGTCAAAAACGCGGGTGCCAAAGTCGTCAAAAAACTTGTGCGGAGGGGCAACGAATGACCTTTACCGATGTTTCGACGCTTTATCGCAGTGTCGGCAAGTCGAAAAAATGCACGTTCATTTTCTGCGCGGATCACGGCGTCGCGAAAATGGGCGTCAGTGCTTACCCGCAATCAACCACCGCCGCAATGGTAAAAAATTATCTCGTCGACGAAGGTGCCGCCGCAAACGTCTTCGCCAAATTCGCGTACTCGAATTTGGTTGTCGTTGATGTCGGCGTCGACGCGGACATTTCAAACTTGCCCGGTCTCGTCGACAGGAAAATCGCTCGCGGCACGAACAATATCGTCGAAGGCGCGGCAATGACTTTCAACGACGCAATGAAATCAGTGCAAATCGGCAAACGTCTTGCGGACAAGGCGATTGAGGCCGGTTGCAACTGTTTTTTAATTGGCGAAATGGCTATCGGCAACACGACCGTCGCCGCCGCAATGACCGCCGCTTACCTGGACTTGCCGCCCGAAACCGTCACGGGACGCGGCACGAACATTGACGACAAAACTTTTGCCCGCAAAGTTAAAATCGTTCGTCAAGCTTTGGAAGTCAATAAGCCCGACAGAAATCGCATGCTCGATATTTTGACGAAAGTCGGCGGCTTTGAATTCGGCGCAATGGCAGGCGTCATCATTTCGGCGTATCATCACGAATGCGTTGTAATTTTGGACGGCTTCAACTCGTCGGTTGCCGCGCTCGTCGCCAAAGAAATTTTGCCGCGTTCAACCGAATGTTTAATCGCCTCGCACGTCGGGCGTGAAATCGGGCACAAAAAAATTCTGCGTCACCTGGGCTTGAAACCGATGTTTGACTTAAATCTTGCGCTCGGTGAGGCAGTCGGCTCGTCAATCGCCGCACGCGTGCTGGACAATCTGGTTTACATTTTCGTCTGCGAACCCGATGCGGACTTCGACGGCGAATTTACCGAAAAAGATTCCATGCTCGAAAGTCTCAAGCGGCAACTCGGCATTGACGACGTTGAAAATCTCGACACCATTGACGACGTGCGCGAATATTTGGGCGACGACGTTCATATCGAAGAAATTCCCGTCGATTTTCAAGTCAGCGAACACCGCATGGACAGCGTCGAATTGCCGTTCAGCACAAACACGATGAATATTCCGCGTGCTTACCCGATGTCCGTGCGCGTCATGGGCGAAAACGAAGACGACCTCGTTGCCGCGACCGACAGGACGTTTGATTTTTACCTGCAGACGATGCCGCGAATCAACGAACGCGCAATGAAAAATTGCCGCGAAATTATCGACAGCCTGACGAAGCCGCGGGGAAGTTTGGGCTACCTCGAAGAAATTGCCGTGCAAGCTGCGGGTATCTCGAACGAAGACATGCCGACGAACAAACTTCGACACGCCGCGCTTGCCTTCACGAACGCCGAAAACTGCCCGTCGTTCACGGATAAAAATTACAATCCGAACGTCAAAGGTGCCCGCCGCGATTTGTCGATGGACTTCAGCGCGACGACTCGAACTTTCGGCATGAAAATTTTTTTGGGCGTCGTCAAAGCCGAAGACAATCTCAACGCCGCGTTCAATTTCGGGCGCACGCTTGCCGAAGAAATTTCTTTCGACACGCCGATTATCGCGCTGACGGATTTGGGCAACCTGCTTGAAGACCGTCTTGCCGAAAAATTTTCCGACGCGCTTTTGACCTTCGACGGCGACATCAAATTTCCGCCCGATGAATTTTTGCGTCACGTGCCGAAGGAATATCAAGCTTTGACCGGCGCGATTATCGGAGCACTTGTGGCGGCGGCTCACAACTCAACGCTGATTGTCGTCGATACGGGCGCGGCTGAAATCATTGCCCGATACGTCGAGGAGCTTTGTCCCGAAATTCGCCCGTTCGTCCTGCGCGTCGACAAATTGCTTATTTACGAATCCGACGACGGTTCGCCCAACGGTTTTGACGGCGAGGCGTCCTGTGTCGGCGTTGAAATTGTCGAAGCGGCGTTGACCATGCTCAACGAGATGAAAACTTTCGACGAGACGGGCGTCGACAAAGCGATTAAAAAATGACATGCGTAACTCGAAAAATTTTTTCGTCGTGCTGTTCGTGCTGTTCGGTGCGGCGATTTGTTTCGTGCGACCGCCGTATCAGCTTTCGGACGAAGCCAACAGTTTCGCACGAGTTTGGCAGATCTCCGAAGGAATTTTTTTAAGCCCCGTCGCCACACAAGACGAAATTTCGCGTTCGTTGACGGGCGACAATCGCAAAAGTTTCGGCTGGGTGAATCGTTCGCCCGAAGCCGCGACGGAAAAATTGTTCGCCGCAAGCGTGCCCGCCGCGTTGGTGCCCGACGAATTTATCTTCGACGTGCGCGACGACGTGTCGGGCTTTAAATTTTCGTTCGCGGACATGAAAAAATTTCTGTCGACGCCGCTCAATGTCGACGTGCGCGAATCGGGCTTGATACCGAACACGGGAGCTTACGCGCCGCCGGTTTACCTGCCGCAAGCCGTCGCAGCTTTCGTCGGGCGTGTGATGAATTTGTCGGCGGGCGAAATTTTTTATCTCGTGCGGTTAAGCGCGTTGATTTTCGTCGCGGCGTGTTTGTATTGGTCGATGAAACTGTTGCCCGAAGCGCGGCATTTGATGTTCGTGCTTGCAATGTCGCCGATGTTTTTGACGGAAGCAGGCTCGGCGTCGGCGGACGCGGTGACCTTCGGGCTGACTTTTTTGGCGACGGCGTGGCTGTTGTCGATGCGTGACCGTCGCGAAAAATTTTCACGCGCTGAAGTCGTCGGGCTGATTTTGTTGTCGGCGTGGCTTGCCTGCGCGAAGTCGGTTTACGGCACGATTTTGTTGCTGTACTTTTTGATTCCGCGTGAACGGTGCCGCTCGTCGGCGAAATTTTTTGCGTTGGGCGCGTTGTTGTTGGCGGTGAACTTGGCAACGTCGCTTGTTTGGACGGAAGTCGCCTTTTCGACGGGCGCGGTACCTGCGACAAGTCGGCAATATCTCGGCGCGGACGTTGACGTTGACGCACGGAAAATTTTCGTCGTCGAACAGCCGCTTGACTTCGCGGGACTGATTGTCGAAACGCTCAAAGTCGGCTTGCCGTATTACCTGCTGAGCTTTATCGGCGTGCTTGGCGTCAACGGAGACATGTTCCTGCCGCTGCCGTTTTACTTGGCGTATGTCTTTTGGCTGACGCTGTTGACGTTGCACGGCGAATTTCGTCCTAAAAAATTTGAACGCTTGCTGATTTTCGTCGCGACGTTTGTGACGACGTTGGCATTTTTCGTCGTGGAGTTTGTCATTTGGTCACGACCCGACGAGCAAATAATTCGCGGCGTGCAGGGACGATATTTCCTGCCGTTGGCACCGATGTTCCTGTGTGCGCTGTCGTGTCGAAAGCCGCTTTGTCATCCGAATTTAATCGCGACGGTTGTCGGGACGTTTTCAGCCGCCGCGACGATTTTCGCGTTGATTGACGCGTTCGGCTGAGCAAAATTTTCTTGAATAACTTTCGCCGACAGTGTATAAATTATCCGAAGGAGGTTGTTGACATGAAAATTGTTGTTTTGGACGGCTACACGCTCAATCCCGGCGACTTGACTTGGGACGGCTTCAACGCTTTGGGCGATTGCACGGTTTACGACCGCACGAGTTTGACCGACGAGGCGGAAATTATTTCGCGTATCGGCGACGCGCAGATTGTCATCACGAACAAAACGCCGCTCACGAAAAATATTTTTGACGCGTGCCCGAATATTCGTTACGTCGGAGTTTTGGCGACGGGTTACAACGTCGTCGACATTGCCGCCGCTCGCGAAAAGAAAATTCCCGTGACGAACATTCCGACTTACGGCACGCAATCCGTCGCGCAATTCGCCTTCGCGTTGTTGCTGGAAATTTGTCACCGCGTCGCGCACCACAGTCAAGCGGTTCACGACGGCCGCTGGGAAGCTCAACCGGATTTTTGTTTCTGGGATTATCCGCTGATTGAACTTGCCGGCAAAACCATGGGCGTTATCGGTTACGGGCGTATCGGTCAAGCGACGGGCAAGTTGGCTCAAGCGTTCGGCATGAAAGTTATCGCCTTTGACGCCATGCGCGAAGTCGGCACGAAGTTGGGCGATTGCACCTTCGTTGAACTCGACGAACTGTTTGCAACTTCGGACGTTATCGCGTTGCACTGTCCGCTGTTCCCGTCGACGCAAGGCATCATCTGCCGCGAAAATATCGCGAAAATGAAAGACGGCGTCATCATTTTGAACAACAGCCGCGGCGGTTTGGTCGTCGAACAAGACCTGCGCGACGCCCTCGACAGCGGCAAAGTTTACGCGGCGGGCTTGGACGTTGTGTCAACCGAACCGATTAAAGCCGACAATCCGCTTTTGGGCGCGAAAAATTGTTTCATTACGCCGCACATCAGCTGGGCACCGAAAGAATCCCGCGCTCGTTTGATGAACATTGCCGTCGACAATTTGAAGGCGTTCCTTGACGGCAAGCCCGTCAACGTCGTCAACAAGTGACATGCGGCTGATAATTTCACTGCTGTTCGTGGACGTTTTGGCAACGGCGGCGGTCGCAAGCTACGTTTACATGACGCAGGGACTCGACGCGGCGTTTATGGTCGGACTGTCGGTTTTCGTCGCCTTTTCGCCGATATGTTTGGTGCTTGCGTCGCCGTTCACCTTGCATTTGGCGGGCAAAAAAATCGCCGAAGCGGGCGTGACAATCAACAATCCCGACGCGCTCAAAACCGTCGCCGATGTCAACGTCGTCGCCTTGCCGTACAACCGAATTTTGACCTGCGGCGAATATTACGTGACGGACTTGGTGCCCGAAGGTTTGTCGCAAGCCGCGCTGTTGACGATTGCCGCAAGTGCCGAACGCGACGCTCAACACTTGCTCGGACGCACGATTTACGATACGGCGGCTCACCGTGCGTTACGGTTGCAAGGCTCGACGAACTTCAAGGAACTTGCCGGTCGCGGCGTCGAAGCGAACGTTACGGGAACTTTGGTGCGCGTCGGGCACCCCGCTTGGGTCGAAAGTCAAGGTGCCTCCGTCAGCGCGAATTTGCGCACGAAAATCGATCAGCTCGTCGTCAAGGGCAAGACCGTTTTGCTGTTCAGCATGAATCGAACGGCTCGCGGCGTCATTGCGCTCAAAGACGACCTCAACGAAGATGCCCGAAAATTTTTGGCGGCATTGCAGTTGCGCAAACTTGAAACGTTGCTGTTGTCCGCCGTGCCGAAAAAAATGGCGGGTCGAATCTCGAAAGATTTCCCGCTCAATCACGTGCGCACGAATTTGACGCCCGAAGGCAAAGCTCGCGAAATTCAAATTTTCCGTGCGAAGGGCAACATTGTCGCGGCTATCGGCAACGAATTTCACGACTTGCCCGCACTGATTAACGCTGACGTATCGTTTCTTCTGGCGGACGGTTCACTTGACCCGACGGAACTCAAAGACATCCGCATCGATTTTGAAATGCCGTCGCTCGAAAAATTTTTGACGGTGTACTCAACTGCCCGCAAAGTCGTCAACGTGCTCAAGCTCAACCGCCGAATTGCTTTGGCGTCTTGGATTGTGCTCGTGCCGCCGTCGGTTTTGTCCGCGCTTGAAAATTCGCCGATACCGTGGCATCCGTTGATTTCGGTCGCGGGCGTCGCGATTTTTTCTGCGGCAATTTTGGCTAACTCGTTGCGCACGAAATAATGGTTGATCTACTTTTCTTTTGGCGCAAAAGACCCGCTTTGAAAGCGGGAGAACAATTTGTTGCCGTCTCGCCAATCGAAGCGAACACGCCAAACCAAATTGGATGCAACGTCCACGTTGCCAAAAGAAAACAGCTTGCTACGATACATCCTGTATCGTGCGCAAGCGTGCGGCCGTCATCCATGACGGCCTGGTTCGTCGAATTCACTGTTGACGAAGTGATTTCACTACACGAAGGAGGCAGCACATGGAAAAAAGTTTTTTGATTCCGATCAGTCGCCGTGACCTGTTCAAGCTTGCAGGTTTGACGGCGGCAGGCGTTGCTTTGAGCGGCGCAGTTGATTCGCACGTCGAAGCCGTCGAAGCTCCGAAGCGTGAATTCAACTTCAACGGCGCGGAAATTCCGACTTTGCTCCGTGCCGATGTTTGCGTTTGCGGCGGCGGATGTGCCGGTGTTGCCGCGGCAGTCACGGCGGCTCGAAACGGCTTAAGCGTCGTCCTCGTCGAACAAGGCGTTGTACTCGGCGGTCTGCAAACTCAAGGTTTGGTTTATCCCGCAATGCCGACAAGGATTATCAACAGCGACACGCCGTATATCACCGACTTGAACAAACGCTTTGCAATGCACGGCATCGACGTTAATTGGCTGGAAGAACCGGAATATAAACACGGCGGCAATGCTCGCGAATACACGCCCGAATTGCTCGCCTTCATTTACGACGAACTTTGCAACGATTACCGCGTCGAAATTCTGTACAACGCGACGTTGATCGGCGCGAACACTCAAGCAGGCAAAATCACGGCGGCGATTGTTCACACCGTCGAAGGTCTGAGCAAAATCGAAGCGAACATTTTTATCGACGCGACGGGCGACGCTGCCTTGTCGAGATTCGCGGGAGTGCCTACCGCTCACGGCTCCGAACACACGGGTCGCAACCAAAAAATGAGTTTTCGTTTCGAAATGGGCGGCGTCGAAGAAATGCAAGTTTACAAGTTCTTCGTCAAGAAACTCAAAGACAACTGGTGCGAACACAAACCGCCCGAATTTGAATTCGCCAAGACGACGCACACCGAAAAATTTTATTACGAAGGCATTCAACGCGGCGAAGTCACCAAAGACGACGTGGCTTACATTCAGGCGTTCACGATTATCGGCAAGCCCGGCACGCTGTCGATGAATTGTCCAGAAATGTCGCCGTTTCTTTTCAGCGCGACGAACGCCCTTGAACGCAGCAAGGCAATTCGCGAAGCCCGAATCATGATTCGGCGGCTTGCGCATTTTTTCAGGAAAAACATTCCGGGTTTCAAAAAGTCTTACATCAGCCGTGAAGCGTCGATGCTCGGCGTGCGCGAATCGTGGCGTATCCGCGGCAAATATTACTTGACGGGCGACGATTACTTCAACGCGCAAAAATTCCCCGACGCGGTCTGTTGCAGTGCTTACCCGATTGACGTGCACGACGAATCTTTGGACTTGAGCAGGGCGCTTGGCAAAGGCGAATTCTACGAAATTCCGTATCGTGCGCTCGTCACAAACGAATTTGCGAATTTGCTCGTCGTCGGACGTTGTATCAGCGCGAATTTTGCCGCTCAAGCCTCCGTGCGAATTCAGCCGACCTGCATGAGCATGGGCGAAGCGGCGGGCATTGCGGCGGCTTACGGTTACAAAAACGGAATTGCGGTCAACCAACTTGACTGGGCGCAAATTCCCGCGAACATGCGAAGTTACGTCAGCGCAGGTTGAACATGAAAATTCAATCGACGTGCGCGTCAATCGGTGGCGTCAAACACTTCGCCGACAAGCGCGGTAACGTCAACGTCGCGACGAAAGTTCCTGCGGCGTCAACGAAAATTCAACGGACGTGCGCGTCAATCGGTGGCGTTAAACACTCCGCCGACAAGCGCGGTAACGTCAACGTCGCGACGAAAGTTCCTGCGGCGGCAATGAAAATTCAACGGACGTGCGCGTCAATCGGTGGCGTCAAACACTTCGCCGACAAGCGCGGTCACGTCAGCAAAGGTTGAACATGAAAATTTTACATAAAGTCAACGAAACAATCGAAGGCTCCAATCAAAAATTTATAAAAGCTTTCCGAATCAAGCCGACGCAAGTCATCATTTTGAGTTTCGTCGTCATGATAACATTCGGAACGCTTCTTTTAATGTTGCCGATAAGCACGACGAACGGTCAGGGACTTCACCCGATTGACGCGCTTTTTGTGTCGACTTCGGCGTCGTGCGTCGTCGGATTGACGGTCGTCGACTTGCACAACGATTTAACCGTCTTCGGGCAAATTGTCATGCTCGTGCTGATTCAAATCGGCGGTCTCGGCATTATGACGTTGGCAACTTTGGTTGTGTACACAATGGGACACCGTTTCCGCCTGCAGGAAAGTATCGTGTTGCAGGAGTCGCTCAATCAAGGTTCGCAAGCCGGTTTGGTCACGCTGATCAGCCGCATGATTAAATACACGCTCGTTATCGAAGGTTTTTTCGCCGTGCTGTTGACGGTGCATTTCATACCCGAATTCGGCTGGAAGTCAATCGGTTACGGAATTTTTCACTCGGTGTCGGCTTTTTGCAACGCGGGCTTCGATCTGTTCGGCAACTACGACAGCGTTGCCAAGCGCAACGACGATTGGTTTTTGATGTTTTGCCTCGGCTCGCTGATAGTTTTGGGCGGAATCGGCTTCACGGTCATTTACGACGTGATTCACCGCCGCAGCTGGAAAAAATTTTCGCTACACACGAAAATTGTCCTCGTCACGAACGTATTTTTGATTGTCGTCGGCACGGGAATAATTTTCGCCGTCGAACAAATCAACCCGTACACGCTCGCGGGCATGACGTTGCCCGACCAAATTGTCAACGCGCTGTTCAATTCCGTCAGCTGTCGCACGGCGGGCATGAATTCAATCGCCTTGAACGACTGCGAACAAATTACCCTGCTCGCGATGATTTTGCTGATGTTTATCGGCGCGTCACCGCTGTCGACGGGCGGCGGCATCAAAAGCACGACGTTTTTTGTTATCGTCGCGTCGATGTGGACGGTCTTTCGCGGCAAGGACGACATTGTCATTTTCGGGCGGCGAATTGCCGACAAAGTGCGCGATCAAGCGTTCGCAATTTTCACGATGGGCACAATTTGGGTCGTCACGGCGGCGATGATTTTGTCGGCACTTGACGGCGAAGTTCACGACCTTGGCGCGGTGCTTTTCGAGACGGTTTCGGCTTTCGGCACCGTCGGCATGGGAATAGGCATTACGCTCGATTGGGACATGTGGGCGAAACTGCTGTTGACGTTGACGATGCTCGTCGGCAGGGTCGGAATCATGACTTTCATGCTGTCACTTGTCACGCAACACGACACGCGAATCAAATATCCGCCCGAAGACATTATGGTTGGTTGAGGTGCATTATGGCGAAAAAAAATTTTGCAGTTTTCGGACTCGGGCGTTTCGGGCGCAACGTAGCCTTGACGCTCGAAGAAATGGGCTATGACGTGCTCGGCGTCGACCGCGACGAAACCGTCGTTGAAACTTTGGCGGAGAGCCTGACCCGCGTCGTGAGCTTCGATATTCGCGACGTGCGTGCGCTTCAAGAGGCAGGCATCGACAATTTCGACACGGTGATTATCGCGTCGAAAAATCTTGAGGCAAGCTTGATGGCAACCATGCTGTGCAAGGAGATGAACGTCGCGGAGATTGTCGTCAAGGCGATTGACGAACGGCACGCGGAGATGGCTCGGCGGCTCGGCGCGACGCAGATAATTTTTTCCGAACGCGACACCGCTCGACGTGTGGCGTTGAATCTTGTCACGACGCACGCCGTTGACTGCATTGCCGTCGACGCGGACATAAACATTTTGAATTTGACCGTTCCGCGACAATTAGTCGGCAAAAATTTGATTGATGCCGATCTGCGCGGGAAATACGGCGTCAATATCGTCGCGGTCGTAAATCATGACGAAAGTTTGATTCCGCCGCCGCCGAAACGCCCGTTCGTCGCGGACGACAAGATTTTTATTATCGGCACCGTCGCTTCACTTGAAAAATTTGAACGCGACATTTCCGACTGAACCGTCGCCCGTCGCGAAGGTTGCTTTTGACGCCGACAAATTTTTTCGGTAAAATGTTTGCGGCAGGTGAAATCGATGGGCGAACTTGAGCTTGAAGACCTTTTAATCGAGTGGGACGACAACAAAGCCGAAATCAACGTGCGCAAACACGGAATTCATTTTGAGGACGCGGCGCGAATTTTTCTTGACGACAATCGAATCGATTTCCTTGACGAAAAGCACAGCGACGACGAAGAACGTTGGAAAGTTATCGGCATGGTCAAAAATATTTTGGCGGTGATTTACACCGAACGCGGCGAAAAATTGCGTTTGATTTCCGCTCGATATGCGAACAGAGAGGAGGAAGACGAATATTATGGGCAGTATCCGTATTTATAAGGGAATGCCGCCGCTCACGGAAGAGCAAATAAGAAGACTTGACGAAAACAAACCGAAATCCGACGACGAAATCGACTACAGCGACATTCCCAAAATGACGAAAGAAGAACTTGCGAAATTTAAACCGGCTCGTCTTCGTCATCAACAAAAATCCGACAAAATCGCCGGCTGAAAAAAATTATCCCACGACGCGAAGTCGAGGGATTTTTTGTTTGCGATAATACAATCGTCAACGGCGTCACTTGCGGAACTTGATTACGTTGGCTCCGAACCATTTTTCGGAAATTCGCTTGGCGGTGCCGTCTTTGACCATGTCGTCAAAAGCTCTTTGCACGCGGTCGCGAAGTTCAACGTCGTCTTTGCGGAAGCCGATACCGATTTCGCACGACGAACCGATAATCACTTCGACAACCTTGAACTTGTCGGGATTTTTCGCGACGGTATAGCGGCTCAAAAGTTCATCGGCAATAAGCGCGTCAACTTCGCCGTCCGTCAAAGCTTGCAGTGCCTTGCCGTAATTCGGATAAGTTTTGAATTCGGCGAATTCGTCTTTCAAACGCGGATTTCCTTCGACGATACACACGGAAGTTGAACCTGCCTGCGTGCCGACGCGCTTGCCGACAAGGTCGCCTTCGGAGCGAATCAAATGTTCGTTGCC
>JAFVBP010000214.1 GCA_017479925.1 Selenomonadaceae bacterium
CAAGCAAAATCCGCCGACGGGCAAACGTAAATCGCTCAAGTTCGCTTGCGGCAGTTTCGGCTATCGCAAGTCGTCAACGAAATTTTTCCGTGACGGTTGCGAGCTCAACGCCGACAATCCCGACTTGCTGACTTTCGCGAAAACGGCACATCCCGAATACGTCAAAGTCAAAGAGTCGGTCGACTGGGCGAAACTTAAAAATGCTCTGGACTTTGACGACGAAAATGTTTTCTTCAAAGACACGGGCGAAATTCTTCCCGACGTTAAACCGCAGAAAAATTTCTTCGTTGAAAGTGCTTAATCGGTGACGGGCGGCGTGTCTCAAAAATTTTTCCCCGAAATCAAAAACACCGGCGTCGCCCGACACTTTTTTATAAGGAGAAACATCATGAGACCGATTAAATTTCGTGGGCGCGACATCGACACGTACGAACTTGTCTACGGCGACTTTGTTCACAACGTGCCTATGTCCAGTTTCAACGGGATAATTGACGATAACGATTTTGTCCATGAAATAAATGACGATACCGTCGCTCAGCTCGTCGGCTACGACAAAGACGGGCGCGAAGTCTACGAAGGAGATACGTTTGTTGTCCCGTGCGGTACCGAAATCGCCGCAAGATTTTTCGGCAACATCACGCAGAACGCAAAATTGAAGGAGAATCAATCATGAAACATTCAATCAGACAGCGCGTCATTGACCCCGTTACAGGGCTCAAGGTTACCAAAATCGAGACCGTCACCGGCGAACTCGGCAGCGGTATATTCGACAAAAACGGCAAAGAAATTTTTGAAGGTGACGCGATTCAAACAACTAAAGGACTTTTTGAAATCGCGATTATGACCGGCGGCGAATTCTGCGCCATATCACGCTCGCCGAATATAGCTGTGTCGCTTCGCGGAATCCCGTCCGGCGAAATGGAAATCTTGGGACATGCTGAAAACCTGTTTTATGCCGACGTTTATGTCGACGATTAAGTTCAGCGTTCAGACGGAGGGATTCACGTTGCATGAATTGACTTTTACGGATTACACGTTGGCGCGTGATAGCCGTTATCCAAGTAAAATCCCCGCGTTGTCGTGCGAAATAACGGACTGTTGCATTCTCAAAGTGACTGCCGGCACGAATGGATTTTGCGGCGGCGACAGTGGACACGGCGGCGAATGTTTTTTGGAACTGTATAACTCGGCGGCAACCGACATGAGCGTTTCGATAGACGGAAAAGAGTTTGCCGAAACTAACCAAGTGGTTATTTCGTTTGGCGGCGACGCCGAACTGCAAACGTTCATTGAAGCTTTGGAGGCTGGAGCCCAAATATTACGAGCGTTTTCGGAATCAAACGCTTTGCGCGAACTGGCGTTAAAACCGTCAGAAATCGATGGCGATTAAGTTCAGCGTGCAGACGGAGCCCGTGCCTTTCAAGCGTGCAATGACAAACGGCAAGCGGCGTTTCAACGACCCGCGATATACCGATTTTAAAAACGTCGTCGGACTTCACGCCAAAGTTGCAATGCAGGGACGGGCACCGTTTACCGAGCCGATTAAAATCACCGTCAACACCTTCACCAAATACAAGCCGACTGCGCTCCAATCGGGCGACGTTGACAACCATTTAAAAGCGGTGATGGACGCGCTCAACGGTATTTGTTTCTTCGAAGACCGACAAATAGTCGAAGGACATGTTTACCTGCACAAGTGCACGACGCACGTTGAAATCGAACTGGAGGAACTTAAATGCTGATTCGTGTTACAAAAACGACGTGGTTGTGCTTTGACGCAATCCAAAAAATTGAACTTACACGCGTCGCAGGAGACGAGCCAAACAAGTGGCGTTATGGCGTCCTTATTGCCAGCCGATACAACAACTTTTCACGGGTTTTTGACACGTTCGAGGAAGCCGAAAAATTTGCTCAGGGCATTGTCGACAAACTCAACGCGGAGGCGCAACATGAAAAATCTTGACTATGAAAAAATTTTCTTGACGGTCGCCGTGGTTTTTATGTTCGTGTTCGGATTCGCGACCTGCGGCAACGTCAACGACTTCATCGGCGGTTGTTGCACCGGTGCCGCCGCAATTATCACTTACGCTTGCTGGAAAGAATAATCGGGAGGGCTTGTCGTGAACGACTTCGTAATTTTCACAGACACACGCGGGCGACGCTGGATTTGCGGTAACGCGCTAAAAATCCTGTTCGGCATCATCGAGA
>JAFVBP010000215.1 GCA_017479925.1 Selenomonadaceae bacterium
CTCCGTGCGCCAAAAGGGGAACCCGACGTCGAATTCCCCCGTGTTGGCGTGACAGTTAAGTTCAGACTTCGTCGGCGAAAATGTACGTCAGATCGGCTTCGGTGAAGTCGGTGTTGAGCGCGGTGTCGAGGTCGTCAACTTTCTGCTTGTACGCGTCGGTGAAGTCGTTGGTCGAAAGTTGCTTGCCCGCGACTTTGTCAACCTTGCCGCTCAAGTCGACGTTGACGGCTTTGTTCGCGTCGGGAGTGAGTGCGGTACCGTCAACCTTAACGGTCTCGATGATGTTGACTTGTGCGCCCGTTTCGACGCCCGCGAGTTTGGTCTTTTCGGCGGTCGTGTAATCTTCGGTCGAAAGTTGCTTCGTGCCGTCTTTGGTGACGTAATTCGACAGGTCAATCGTGCCGCCGAAGTTGTCCCAGCCCGTCTCAGTTTTGACGACGTTGTCACCGGCTTTGATAGCGACGCCGTTCTCGTCGGTGCCGCCCGCCGCCGTGACGTGATACATGTCGCCGACTTCGGCGTTGGCGGGGAGTGCCGCAAAGTTCGCGACGCTGCCTTTGACGGTGACGCTTGCCGCAACGTCGGACTTTTTGGCGTAATCGCTCAAGTCAAGCGCGACCGCCTTGCCCGTGACGGTTTGAGTGGTGCCGTCAATCGAAATGCTTTCGATGACGTTGACTTGTGCGCCCGCCTCAATGCCGTTGAGCTTCGTCTTGAAGTCGGCAAGATTGGCGATTGTCTCGAACTTGAGCGCGTTGCGGCGGTCTTGTTCGATGCGCACTTGACGGATAAATTGTTTGGTTTCAGCTGTGGTAGCCATGAGAGTTGCCTCCTAATCGGTGAAAATTTCGTTTATCTCATCGTCGGTGACGTCCCCGGCGGATGATTCGTCGTCAAAAATGTAAGCTTTGTCCTCGTCGGAAAGTTCGTCGTCGCTTGTCGTTTTCGGGTCGAAAATCTCGATAAGGTCAATGCTTCCGTCGCCGAAAACAAAATTGTTGAACGTTTCCGTGTCAATGTCGAAGGTGATTCGGTCGTCCAAAGTGTTTTCAAGATTGATGCGCGCAAGAGTTTCGGCGTTGATTTGTCCTTGAAGTTCGGCGACCGTGACGGCAAGTTGTGCGCGCAGATTGATTTCGTCTTCAAGCCGCGTCTCAATTTGTTCGCGTGCCGAAATTTCGTCGGTGAGTTGGTTTTTGAGTTGGGCGACGGTCGCCGTCAAAGTTTCGGCGGTGTCGGTAAGTTCGTCGACGGCGGCAGCAACAATGTCGAACGCGTTTCGGATGACGTTCAGTTGTTGCTGTAGAGACGTGTCGGCGGCAATTCGCATTGCACCTTCGGCGTCGATTTTGTTGCGGATGTCACCGTGCGCGTCGACGCTTGAATTGTGCGCCGTCAAAGCCCGCCGTGCCTCGTCGCGGACGTTGGTGACGCTGTTGCGAATTTCGCTCGACGTAACGTCCTGCGCGTCAAGTCGTTTTTCGGAATCGGTCAAATGCTTGCCGATTTCGTTCATGTCGTCGGCGGTTATCGGTGACGCGACGGCTTGATAGCTGACGTAAACTTGTTGCCCGCTGCGTCCCGCCCAAAAGTAGACGATGCGGTTTGCTTCGCGATAAAGCGTGTCGGCACGGTAACTGCAAAAGAATTCGTTCGACTGCAGGTTAGCCGCGCTTTGAGCCGGTCGAAAGCCGCGCACTTCGATCGAACTTTCAAGCGGCACGTGATCAAGCCGAATTTGCCCGTGAATGATTTTGTGCGCCTCACCTTCGACGGCGACGGGATTTGTCGGGTCGTACGGATAGAACGTTTTCATGGCGCGACCTCATTTGATGTTGCGGATGTGAAGTTTACCTGCGTTTTGCTGTTCGAGTTTTGATTCAAGTTCTGCGACGCGATTGAGCAGGTACATAAACAAGCCGTCCTGCGCCTGACGGATTTTCGCGTCCGAAATGGTTTGCGACGCCTTGAGTTGTTCGGGCGTCAACGGGTTGCGAAATATTTTCGACATGGTGTTTCCTCCAATAAAAAAACGCCCGAAGGCGCGAAGTTATTGCAATCAAAAAGCCGTTACGTTACAATCGCAACGGCGGCGGTCTCAACCTCCTTGTACAGAAAGGAGGTGAGCGTATGACGCTGACAATTACCGTCAACTTCACGTACGCCGATTTTTTGAAAACAGCGTGTGCAGTGTTGTCTGCGATTTTCGGCGGTGCCAACTTAGTTGTCAACATCTTGCGATACCGCAAATCCAACTGATTTAACATGAAGTTTGGAATTTCGATTACCAAGCGTTGAGTAACTGTCGCCAATAATCATAGCCGTTCGTGTTTGCAACGTCAAGCGCGGGCGGTTTTAAATTTACACGGCGGGCGACCAACCTGCGCTCCATTGACGAATTGTCGGATTTTCGCCGATCCAGTCGTACGAGCAAATAATTTCGGTGTCTTTCGGCGCGATGCACGTCAAAATCTGCGAATCGGCGTCGTAGCTGAAATCGGCGTTGCATTGAATAGTTTCGGCTTTGGCGGCGTGACGCAAAACGAATTGCTGAACGAGACCCGTCGCGACACCGAGACTTTCGCCTTCAACGGTACCTGTCGGGCGGTAAAGCTGAATTCGCACGTTCGAGACCGTTTGA
This sequence comes from Selenomonadaceae bacterium, assembly GCA_017479925.1. Taxonomy (GTDB): domain Bacteria; phylum Bacillota; class Negativicutes; order Selenomonadales; family Selenomonadaceae; genus Quinella. The sequence goes on from JAFVBP010000215.1 coordinate 2,642, forward strand.
CCGTTGATATCGTCGTCCGGCAGCGTGTAATTAAAGCGCGTCAAATAAGTGCCGTCGTCGTACGGTTGCTGGTCGATTTCCAAGTCCATTGTGCGCCAAACTTCCTGCTGGTGACCGTATTCGTAAGACGCCGTGATTGCCGCGCCCGCAGTCGTGTTGACGGTGACTTCGCTGACTTCGGTGTTGTAGCCGAAATTCAAAAGCGGCTTGCCGTTCGCGAAAAGTTGAATCGTGCCCTGATCAATGCCCGTGTCTTTGACACCGTCGACGCCCAACATGAATTGTTCGGTCGTGCCCGAAGCGACGCCGAGCGGCAACAGCGTCCGAACTTTCGTCGGTTGCATGAAGTTGACGTACGCGCCGATTTTCGAGTCAATCAATCGGTCGTGACGAATCGAGACCGCGCAGGTTCCAAGCGTGTGTTCGTAGTCCGTAATAATACTGTAAAGCTCGGCAATTTCGCCCGAAACCGCCGCCGCGCCCATGGTACTTTTGATTACAATCGAATCAACTTTCGCGGTGTCCGCGCCGCTCAAAGTCGTGACGCGATACGTGATTCGGAATTGCACGGCGTTCGCGTCTTTGTCTTTGGCGGACGAAAGCGGCATGTAATCAGTCCACGTGTCGCCGTTTTTGATACGAATTTCGACGTTCGCGGTACCTGCGCCCGTGCAACCGGTTTTCGCGTTGACTTCGACAATTCGCGGTGACGCGCTGCCTGCCGCGGCAAGTTCAAGTTCTGCCGTCTCGGTCGTTTGTTCGTAAACGTCAGTCGCCGAACGAACTTTGAGCGAAACTTTTGCCGTCGGTAACGCAACCGCATTCCCCGGTGCGTCGAGCGCGATAATCGGGTAAATTTTCTTGCCGACCCACGCGGGGATATTCGTGACGGCTGTGACTTCGTTCGCCGTGTTGCCGCCGCTCAAAATGCCGTCGACGGTTTTCGCGCCCGTGTATTCGACGATGTTGTTGCCCGAAAATTTGTAGAGCTTGTCGTCGACCTTGAAGACGAAACGTCGATTTGTGCCCGAAGGTTGCGCGCCGTCGATAACAAAACCTTCGACGCTGGTTTGTCCCGAAGTGTCGAGCGGTTTTTTCGCCGTCAAAAGTGCTTGCTTGCCCGTCGAAAATGTGTCCGTGCCGAATCGCATTGTATTAAATTGAAGCATAGTCTAACTCCTTTCATGAACGCGGCGATTTGTGCGAAAATCCGACTGTCGAAATCAGCCCGTCGTCAAGTCCAAATACGTAATCGTTTGGTCGACGATTTGCGCCGAACGAATTTCTTTGAACGGCGCGCCGGCTTTGTCGCCAACCAAAACGTCAGCCGAAGCTTGCGCCAACGCCTCAACTTCAGCCGTCGTAATGTTCGATTTCGGGTCGGGATAGCTAATCGTGCGGTCGTCGCCGTCGGTGAAGCCCGCGATAAATTTCAGTTCGCGAATATGTTTCGTCGTGTCAGCCATGTTCGCACCTCCGTTCAAATGTCTTCGAATTGTTCTTCTTCGGCGTTCGTCCAGGTGATTGTCGCCGTCGCCGCCGCGTAATCGTCGGTTTCGGAAAGTTCAACGGTCGTCGTGTACGTTTCGCCGCCCTGGACAACGATACCGCTGTTTGAATTGTTGACGATTTGCTTTGTGTTCGCGTTGTACGTCAAGCCGCCGGCTCCGTTGATCGGTTTCTTGCCCGTGAGCGTGATTGTGCCGTCGCCCAGATACGAAACCTCGAACGTGAGTTTCGTCGAATCGAGGACAGCCGTGTCGGGCGTTACCGTCAACTGCGGGTCGAATTTCGCGTCCGTGATGTCGACACGGTCAACGCGCTCAATCGCCGAAATTGTGTTGTCGGTCGTCGCGTTAATTGCCGTCGCGAATCTCTTCATTGCCGCCGAAGACGCCTGCGGATTGACGTAAGGAATCGCTTTTTGATTCGTCTTGCCGCTCGGAGTTGTCGACGTGATGATAATGCTGTGTTTGTCTGCCATTGTCGTCGTGCCTCCTTAAACGGGGATTTCGGTGATTGTCGTCGACTCGTACTGCGCCGCCGTGATGCCGCTGAACTTGCCGATGACGTTGTTCGGGTCGGACGCGTCGTAGTCGTCGCTGATGAAAAAGTCGCTCAAGCCGCCGTCGGTACCGCCCGCAATGGACGCGTTCAGTGCCAGAACTTTCGCTTTGAGACCTTCGCACTGTTCGGCGGTGAGATTTTCAAACTTGTACTTGCGCGTCGAAGTCGTGCCCGTGTAGCCGAGCGTGATTGTTGCCGAATTAGTCATTGCTGACAACCTCCTCCGTGCGTGTGCGCGTCATGCCCGCGATGTCGATTGTTCGCGTGCCGGTGAGCGCAAGAATTTTGTCGATTTGCGCCTTCGCGTTGTCGGGCGTCGAATTCGGATTCGTGCCTTGGACGCTGACGTAATTTTCCGTGCCCGTGACTTTGGCGCGAACCGTAGCCGCGGGCTTTTGAACAAATGTGTAACTCATAGTGAGTTGCTCCTTTCGTGTGGTTTGA
>JAFVBP010000018.1 GCA_017479925.1 Selenomonadaceae bacterium
CATTGAAACCGTCAAAAAAGTCAACGAAGAGTTGATTTCGACGATTGAAGAAACGCTCCGCATTCAACGCGAAGGTCGCCAAAAACGTCAAGCCGCCGAAAAAGAACTTGTCGCGATTGAAGGTCGCTTGAAAGACGCGTTGTTGAAAAACGCAACGAATCGTTGATTTAACGTCGCGGGCAATTTGACTTCGACGGTTGACGACTTGACTTCGACGGTTGACGCGACTTGACTTCGACGGTTGCGACGGCTTGACTTCGACGGTTGCGACGACTTGACTTCGACGGTTGCGACGGCTTGACTTCGACGGTTGCGACGGCTTGACTTCGACGATTGCGACGACTTGACTTCGACGATTGCAACGCCTTGATTTCGACGGTTGTGACGACTTACGCAGTAACAATTTCAGCTTCGATTAATCACTAAGGACGGCGATTTTTTCATGCGTGAAGCGGCAGGCTTGCCCGCAGGAATTTTGGTTTACGTCACGGCAATGGTTTTGATATTGCTGGTGTGTCAACATGTCTTCGTCGCGCCGCAAGAGTGGTCAAGATTGATAACGTTCGCGACGGTATCGCTCTCGTTCGTCGCGGCGTGTTCGGCGTCGAAATTTTTCACGACGGCGGCGGGCGTGAAAATCGTCGCGGTATTTATCGCCATATTTTGGCTGGTGTTTTTGGGTGCGGACATGCTCGGTATTTTTTCCGACGCGGTTGAATTTCTTGAAGGCGGCTCCGACGAAGGCACTCCGATTAAAACTTTTATCAAATTCGTAGACGCGGTGTGGAACTCCAAAATCTGCGCAGGTGTGACGATTGTCCTTGCGCTGTGGACGGTGAGCAGATGAAAAAAGACAGAGCCTTCGTTCAGTGGCGAATCACGCGGCTGGTAATGTTCCTGCTGTTTTTGATTGTCGTCATCGTCATTCGTTACGGCTGGTTGCAACTGGTTCAGGGCAGCGAACTTGCCGAACGTATGCGTTGGCAGGTCGGGCACGATTATTCGGTTCAAAGCCCGCGAGGCGCGATTGTCGACAGGAACGGCCGCGAACTTGCCGTAAGCACGATGACGAAGTCGCTGTTCGTGGACCCGAATCACGTCGAAAATCCCGCCGAACTTGCCAAAGACTTGGCGCCGCTTGTCGACAAAACCGAGCAGGAAATTTTGGACGACATTGCAGTCGGCGGCGGTTTCTCTTGGGTCAAACGCAGGCTTGAGCAATCCGAATACGAGGCGATTCGTGCGTTGATTCGCGAAAAAGGTTACGCCGTGTGTTTGGGTTTCCGCGACGAGGCGAAACGCTATTACCCCAACGACGTTTTGGCGGCGAACGTTTTGGGCTTCGTCGGCACGGACGACAAAGGTCTCGACGGCATTGAACAGGCGTTGGACAAGTACATCAAGGGCGAAGTCACCGAGTCTTTTATCTACGCCGACACGCGGGAACGTCCGATTCTCGAATCAATTTTCACGCCGCACGGCTATCAGGGCGACAGGTGCAAGACGATTCAGCTGACGATTGACAGCGCGGTTCAATTTATCGTCGAACAGGAACTTGATCGCGCCATGGCCGAAAACAGCCCGCTTGCGATAACCTGCATTGCAATGGATCCGCACACGGGCGAAGTTTTGGCAATGGCGACGCGACCGTCGTACAATCCCAATCGCTTTTGGGACTATGAGCCCGAAATCTGGAAAAATCGCGCCGTGTCTTACATTTACGAGCCGGGTTCCACGTTTAAAGCCGTCGTCGCGGGTGCCGCCTTGCAGGAAGGTCTTGTCGCGCCGAATCAAACTTTCGTCGACCCCGGCTATGTCATGGTTTCGGGCAAGCGAATTCAAAACTGGAACGGCTTGAGCTTCGGCACGGTCACTTTCGCGGACGTTGTCAAGCAGTCGCTCAACACGGGCTTTGCGCTTGTCGGTTTGGACTTGGGCGCGGACAAATTAATCAGTTACGCGAAAATTTTCGGCTTCGGCGAATTGACGGGCATTGAACTCCCCGGCGAAGAGGCGGGACTTCTGTACGAGCCGCAAGAGATGGTTGACTCCGACATTGCGACAATGGCAATCGGTCAAAGTATCGCCGTCACGCCGTTGCAGTTGATAACGGCTTTTTGCGCCATTGCCAACGACGGAATTTTACTCAAGCCGCACATCGTCAAGCAAATTCGCAACGCAAACGGCTCGATTTACAGCGAAACGCACGTTGAGGAAGTTCGACGCACGATTGATTCAGCCACCGATAAAACTTTGGTCGGTCTGCTTGAACAGGTCGTTGCTTCGGGCGGCGGCGGCAAAGCTTCCGTTCGCGGCTATCGAATTGCGGGCAAGACGGGCACCGCGCAAAAAGTCAGCGAATACGGCACGGGCTACAGCGAAGGCAAATATATCGCGTCGTTCTGCGGTTTCGCGCCCGTCGAAAATCCGCAAATCGCCTTGCTGGTGATGATTGATGAGCCGTACGGAACTTTTTACGGCGGACAAATTGCCGCACCCGTCGCGGGCAGAATTTTTTCGCAAGTCTTCCGTTACATGCGGATTGAGCCTTCCGACGCGCCGCTTGGTCTTGACGCGGACGAAATCAGCGACGATGTCGGCACGGGCGACGCGGCGATTCAAAGCATTCAACAGCGCGAGGAACCGACGTTACCCAAAGAACCTGAGCCGAAAATCGACGACACGCCCAAAGAAAATCTTGCGCCTGAGGCAGCACGCGTGCCGAGTTTCTACGGCAAAAGTATTCGCGAATCTGCGCGTCTTGCAAACGAGGCGGGTCTTGCCTTCGAGGCGGAAGGTTCGGGCTTCGCGGTTGACCAAAGTGTTCCCGCAGGCGAAATCGTCGACAGAGGCACGGCGGTCAAAGTTCATTTCAGTCCGTGAGGTGAAACGTTACTTTCTTTCCGCGTGGAAAGAAAGTAACCAAAGAAAGACGCGCCTGCAATGAAACCATCACGGTTTCAACGCAGGCGTGAGGCCGTCATCCGTGACGGCCGGATTTACCGTTGCTGTTGTTGTCGGCTTGAGGTGTTGCCAATGAAAAGCTTCTTCGCGGCGTTGACGTTTTTGACGCTGATTAATTTCGCGACGTGTTCCGCCGAAATCGTTCACGTCACGGGTCGCGGCGCAACCGAACGAAACGCAATTCACAACGCGCTGCGTCTTGCAGTCGAACAGAAATTCGGCGCGGTCGTCAACTCAAAAACTCGCGTCGAAAAATCCGCCGTTACCGCCGACGACGTTTCGGTCGACAGCGCGGGCTTCGTCACGCGTTACAAAATCGTTTCAAGCCGCGTCGTCAACGGGCTTTATGTCGTCGAAATTGCCGCCGAACTTGACGACAAAAAACTTTCCGCGCTGACCGACGTCGAAAAAAAAGCTCTCGTCGACACGAACGCCGACAATCCCCGAATTGCGGTCGCGGCTTTTGATTCGAGCGGTCGACGTTACACAACCGTCGAAAACGAAATTGTCGCCGCGCTCAAACGTCAAGGTTTCACGCGAACGGTTGACCTTGCGCAAGTCAATCGCGCCGTCGCACAACGAATTATTTCCGCTTCCGAAGACGACGAACTTTGCAAAACTTTGGCGAACGATTTTCATGCGGACTGCCTCGTTGTCGCGGACGTGAAAATTTCGGGCACGAACGTCAACATTTCAAGCCGACTGATTGAGCTGAACACGGGCGAAATTATTTTTGCGGGCAACTCAATCGGCAACGGCGAATTTCTTTCGGCGGACGATGCGCTCAAGCTTGCAAGTAGACGCGTTGCAGGTGAACTTTCAACTGCCGCGTTGAAATCCGCCGCGAAGATTGAGCGTCATGTCACCTTGCTTGTAACAAAAAATACGTTCGAGCAACTCGGCGGCACGTTGACCGCTGTGCGCGAACGCATCAAAAATATTTCGGGCGTGAACGACGCTTTTGCCCGCAAGTTGGGCGCGAGCCTTGAACTTGACATTGACTTCGACGGTACCGCCGCCGATTTTGCGCAACTGCTTGAACTTGTCGGGCTTCGGATTCTGGAGCTGAGCGCGTCCTACGTCAAAATTTGAAATTCGATTCGTCGAGGAAACTCGGCGATTTTTTTATTGCGTTGAATGTTACTTTCTTTCGGCGGCGAAAGAAAGTAACCAAAGAAAGCCGCGCCCGCGTTAATGCATCCTGCATTAATGCGACGGGCGGTTGCGGCCGACATCCATGTCGGCCTGATTACCGTTATCGTCGCGTCATACGTCAAAATTTAAAATTCGATTTGTCGAGGAAACTCGGCGATTTTTTTATTTCGGATAGTGTTCGTCGTCGACAGGCTCAAGCCACTCGTTGGAAGAATTTTCGGCGGGAATTTCAACCGCCAAATGCGAAAACCAGCTGTCGGCGGCGGCACCGTGCCAATGTTTGACTTCGGGCGCAATGTTGACAACGTCGCCGGCTTTGAGCGACTGCGGCGGTTTGCCCCATTCTTGGTACCAGCCGCGTCCGCCCGTAACAAGCAGAATTTGCCCGCCTTTGTGGTGGATATGCCAGTTGTTGCGGCAACCGGGCGAAAACGTCACGTTCGCGATTGCGCCGCCGGTTTTCGTCAACGGATTCAAGTAAGCTTGCCCGATGAAATATTTGCTGAACTGTTCGGGCAACGGATTTCCGACGTCAAATGCGCCGGGATTTTTTATTTCGCTCATGTGGTACCTCCGATTAACTTGCAACCTGCTCTTTCGGGCGACGGGGATTGACGCGGCGGAATTGGCTCAGCTGTTCTTCGGTGAGTTTCGGGCAGTCTTCGTCGTAAACGATGTCGTCGTCGCTCATTTGCTTCAACGCTTCGATTTCAGCCTTTTGTTCGGGCGTAAGCGGGGCATTGACGTCAATAATTCTCGTCACGAGCATAATATTTCCTCCTCTCAGATTTATCGGCTCGTCGCGCCGAAATTAAACGTGTCCTGTCTTCGCGTTCAGTGTAGACGACAAATAAAATTTCGTCCACCATGCCAAGCGTAATGTATCGCTCTTCCGTATCCGAGTGTGCCTCGTCCAACCATTCAATGCGATTTACATCAGCAACAACTTTTTCTGCCGTCTCAAAGCTTATGCCGTGTTTACGCTTATTGATTCGATTTTTTTCGTCGTCCCACTCGAAAATCATGTTGTTAATTGTCGTTTCCATGATTCGCCAACCAAGCTTTTGCCGCAGAAATTTGCGCGTCGACTTGAGTGTAAGACGTGCCGCCCAAAGAGTTTCGAGCCGCAACGCAAGTTTCGGGTTTTATCGCGTCGAAGATGTCGGCGTCGAACAGCGGCGAAAAGTTTTTGAATTCGTCGAGCGTCAAGTCTTTAAGGTAAATGCCGCGTTCAATGCAGGCGTGAACGAGTTTGCCCGAAACTTCGTGCGCTTGACGGAAGGGCAAATTTTTCTTGACGAGATAATCCGCCAAGTCGGTCGCGTTGCTGAAATCTTCTTCGACGGCGCGACGCATGTTTTCACGGCGAACTTTCATGCCCGCGACAATCTGCGCGAAAACTGCCAACGAAAATTTCACCGTGTCGAGCGCGTCAAACACGCCTTGCTTGTCTTCCTGCAGGTCTTTGTTGTACGCGAGCGGCAGGGCTTTGACAGTCATCAACAACGCCGTCAAATGTCCGACGACACGTCCCGTTTTGCCGCGAACGAGTTCAGGCACGTCGGGATTTTTTTTCTGCGGCATCATCGACGAACCCGTACAGTGCGCGTCGTCCAATTCGACGAAACTGAATTCGCGACTGCACCACAGGATAATTTCTTCGCTCAAGCGCGACAGGTGAACCATCAAAATCGACGCGGCGGACAGAAATTCCAGCAGATAATCGCGATCGCTCACGGCGTCCAAACTGTTCGCGTAAAGCGCGCCGAAGTTCAGTTCCCGTGCTACAAATTCGCGGTCAATCGGAAATGTCGTGCCCGCCAACGCGCCCGCTCCGAGCGGCATTAAATCGGCGCGTTGATAAACTCCGTCGAAGCGTGCGAAATCCCGTTGCAACATTGAAAAATACGCCAGCAGGTGATGTGCGAACAAAATCGGCTGAGCGCGTTGCAAATGCGTATAACCGGGGACAATCACGTCGCGATTTTTTTCGGCGGCTTTGACAAGCTCCGTTTGCAAGTCGACAATCAGCCGCTGAACTTCGCGAACCTGTCGGCGCATGTAAAGATGCGTGTCCAGCGCAACCTGGTCGTTGCGACTTCTGGCGGTGTGAAGTCGTCCGCCCGCCTCGCCGATTAACGCCGTCAACGCCGCCTCAACGTTCATGTGAATATCTTCGAGCGCGACGCTGAAATCGAAATCGCCCGCGTCAATCCGTTCGAGAATTTTTTGCAAGCCCGCGCAGATTTTTGAGCGTCGTCGTCGGAAATGATTTTCTGCGCCGCCAACATTTTCGCGTGAGCAATCGAACCTTCGATGTCTTCGCGGTACATGCGTTTGTCGAAGTCAATCGACGCTTGGAAATCGTTAATCATTTCGTCGGTGGACTTGTCGAATCTGCCGCCCCAAAGTTTGTCGCTCATAATTACCCGCCTTCCGGTGACTCAGTGGATAGTGGTTAGTGGATAGTGGTTAGTGACTAGAATTTTTTTACTAACCACTAACCACTAACCACTAATCACTAATCACTGACCACTGATCACTGACCACTAATCACTTCTTGTTGACCAAAGCGCGAACTTTCAGCGGCAAGCCGAACAGGTTGATAAAGCCCGTCGCGTCCGCCTGATTGTAAACGTCGTCGTGCTCAAACGTCACGAATTCTTTGCTGTAGAGCGAATGGTCGGATTTCGCGCCCGCCGAAATGATGTTGCCCTTGTAGAGCTTGAGCTTGACGGTGCCCGTGACGGTCTTTTGAGTTTCGTCGACGAACGCCGCCAAAGCTTCGCGCAACGGGCTGAACCACATGCCGTCGTAAACCAATTCACCGTATTTAACCGCGACGTGTTGCTTGAAGTGGAAAGTCGCACGGTCGAGGCAGAGATATTCCAATTCGCGGTGCGCGTAGTACAGAATCGAGCCTGCGGGATTTTCGTAAACGCCGCGGGACTTCATGCCGACAAGACGATTTTCGCAGATGTCGACGATGCCGACGCCGTTTCTTGCGCCGATTTCGTTGAGTTTGGTGACGAGTTCAACCGCACCGAGTTTTTCGCCGTTGACCGCGACGGGCACGCCGCTGAAAAAGTCAACGGAAATTTCTTCGGGCGTATCGGGCGCGTCTTCGGGTGCACAGCTGATCAAAAACATTTTGTTCTGCGGCGCGTTCCACGGGTCTTCCAGGTCGGAACCTTCGTGCGACAGGTGCCAAATGTTTCTGTCCATGCTGTAAGTTTTGTTCGCGGCGGCAATCGGGATGTTGTGCGCTTTGGCGTAGGCAATTTCGGCTTCGCGGCTGTCGAGTTCCCATTCGCGCCACGGAGCGATAATCTTCAATTCGGGCGCGAGAGCTTTGACCGTCAACTCGAAACGGACTTGGTCGTTGCCTTTGCCCGTCGCGCCGTGAGCAACCGCGTCGCAACCTTCGTCGAGCGCAACTTGCACGAGCTGTTTGGCAATGAGCGGGCGGGCGAACGACGTTCCGAGCAGATATTTTTCTTCGTAAGTCGCGCCGGCTTTGAGCGTCGGGAAAATGTACTGTTCGATGAAATCGCGGGTGAGGTCGGCAATGAAAACTTTCGACGCGCCGGACTTGATCGCTTTGTCGTGCACGACGTTGAGTTCGTCGCCTTGACCGACGTCCGCGCAAACCGCAATGACTTCGCAACGGTAATTCTCTTTGAGCCACGGGATGATAACCGAGGTGTCCAAACCGCCGCTGTACGCGAGTGCAACTTTCTTGACTTTGTCTTTCATGTTGTGAGCCTCCAAAAAGTTTTTGTTCGTTGACGCAAGCATTTTAGCGTTGCGGCTTAAGGTTGTCAAAAATTTTTCACGTTGGCGCGCTTGATTGTGACGGTTGCGGCGTCGCTTTAATTGTCGTTTCGCACGACGGGCGTTGTTGAAATCTACTTTCTTTCCGCGTGGAAAGAAAGTAGCAAAGAAAGACGCGCCTACGCGGCGGGCGACGGTGTGGCTATCCGCATGTTGTCGAAAGCCGAAAGTCATCTGCGCCGCATGATACATCCTGTATCATACGCGGCGGCGGCCGTCATCCATGACGGCCGGTTACTGTCGTGACATTAATTTATTGCGCCAAGATGATTTCTTCGACGCGGGCACTTTCGGCCTCGGTTTTGGTGATGACGCCCATTTTTTCCATAGCGTCAATGACGACAAGTTGACGTTTTTTCGCAAGTTTGAAGTCGACGTACGGCGAATAAAGACTCGGCGCGTTCGGAAGTCCCGCGAGCATTGCGCATTCGGCAATCGTCAAATCGGCGGGTTCCTTGCCGAAGTAGCCGTGCGACGCGTCATAAATGCCGTAGAAGTTCGAGCCGAAATAAATCACGTTCAGATAAATCTCAAGAATTTTGTCTTTGTTGAAGTCGCGCTCCATGTTCATTGACAGCACGAGTTCTTCGGCCTTGCGCGTGAAAGTTTGTTCGGACGTGAGGAACAAATTTTTGACGGTCTGTTGAGTTATCGTCGAGGCACCTTCCTGAATTTCACCGGCTTCCACGTTGACCAAAACCGCACGCGCAATGCCGAACAGGTCGAAACCTTTGTGCGTGTAAAAGCGTTGATCTTCGACGGCGACGACGGCTTGGCGCAACAGAAACGGCATTTTGTCGATCGTGACGTAATGCGGAATTGTTTTAATTTTCGCGTCGACGGCGGGCTTGACCGAAGTCATGCGGCTGATTGTGTCGAAAAAGCCCAATTCGTTTGACGTGTTGCCGTCGCGGACGGGCGTATCTTCGCGAACGGTTTCTTCGACGGGCTTGTCGCCGCGGTCGGCAACTTTGGTATCGGTGACTTTGTTGTCGGCGATTTTGCCGTCGGTGACTTTGTCGGGCTTGTCGGCGATTTTCGTCGCGTCGAACGGTTGATTGTTCCTGTCGTCGAAGAGCGTTTTAATTTCGGGCGCACCTGTACTTTTGGGTTTGGCTTCGTCGGCAAAAATTTCGTTCGAGAACGCCCCGAAGTAATCGGCGGGATGTTCCGCCTTTGATGTCAACGTCACCGTGAACGAAATCAGAAACGTTGCCGTCAACGCGAAACCGAGCTTGATGAGTTTAAATATCACGCGGAACGAACGCCGCGGCTTTGGTTTGTCTTGAGCCAAAAAAAATTACTCCCTTGCGAAAATCTTGCAGGGAGTATATCACAAACGGCGTCACGTTACCACAATTTTTTCAGAAACGGCACGCGTCGATTTTTCAGTCGATGAATTTGATGACCCGCGCAGGGTTGCCGACGGCGACGGCGTTGTCGGGAATGTCCTTCGTGACGATTGAGCCGGTGCCGACAATCGCGTTTTCGCCAATCGTCACGCCGGGCAAAATGCTGACTCGTGCGCCAATCCAGGCGTTGCGTTTGATGTGAATTTCCTTCGTGTAAATGACGCGGATATTTTTCGGCTCGTGATTGACTGTCAACAGCGCGACTTCGGGACCAAGCATAACGCCATCTTCAATCGTGATTGTGCCGACGGACATAACCGTCAAGCCGTGATTCGCCAAAATGTTTTTGCCGAGGAAAACTCTGCACGCGGCATCAATCTGGAACGGCGGAATCAAAAAGTTCGTGTCGTCGAAATTGCCGTTGAACAGTTCGCGCTCCAGCTCCCGAATTTTTTGCGTGTCGTTCGGGTCGGTTTGATTGATGAGCCAACAAAGTCGGCGGCAACGGTCAAATTCGCCGTGAGCGTCGCGCACATAATCGGCGTCGTCGAAAACGTGGCAGTGTTGCCCGCTGCGAAGTTTTTCAAATGCGTTCATCAGGTGTCAAGTCCTTTCGAATTCAGTCAACATTTTTGTAAGTTTTGCGGTGAACTACACCATTAATAACGCCTATATGTACGCCGAATTTTTTTCCCCAACGCGCTCATTCCAAATTCGGGGTCGCCTTTTTTGTAAACGCGTCTGATGTAGCGCACTTGCTCCGCCGTAAGCAATGACCTTGGATGATCCGAGCCGGATTTTGCCAAACCGGTTCTGTAAGCGTGTTGAATATTTTCTTTGGGCGTCACCCATTCAAGATTGTCAACGCGACAATTTGCGCGATTTCCGTCGAGGTGATTGACTTGCGGCTTGTTTTCGGGATTCGGGATGAAAGTCTGCGCGACAAGTATGTGAAGACGAGTAATGATTTGTTTGCCCTTATCGGTCAAGGTTACTTGTGAATAGCCGTCTGTGGTTCTCACAGGCTTCAGAATTCGTCCGTAATGATTGTGAAAACTCCGTATTCTGCCCAAATTGCTGACTTGATAAAGCCCTTCGTAGCCTTTAACGTCCCGCCATTCTTCGTTGAGCAAAATCTCGCACTCTTCGACGACGTTGAATTCATATCGGTTTGTCGTTTGCGCTTTTAACGCCGCCAAGAGTTCTGCAACTTTCGCTTTGTCTTTCATAATAATCGCATCCTCGTGTTTGACAAAACACGCCGAAACGATTAGGATTGACAAGCGAAAAGTTTTGACTCGCCGCTTCGACGTGTTGGTTTACTCTAACAAGCAAACTGTAACACAAACGAGGTTGCGGGTCAATTTTTTTATCGATAAGCTTCGCGACCGTCGGGCGTCGTCTCCCACGTGCGTTTCGATTGCGCGCCGCCGTGTTGAAATACGAGCGGCAATTTCTTCGCCTTGGCGGGAATTTGATAGAACACGTAAGCGTGATCGCCGTAAGCCGTTTGACCTTCGGGCGACAGGAAATTTTTCGTCGAGAACGTGCCCGCGTGCTTGACGGTCGAGCCGCCGATTGCGACACTTCCCTGCGCTTGAATCACAATCGGTTTTGCGGCGTCGACGAGGCTGAACGAGCCGAACGCAAGCAGTCCCGCAGTCAGAGCCGCCAAAAATTTTTTCTTTATGTCGGTTGCTCCTTCGAGTTCAGTAGCCGAGCGAAGTCAGCCACGCGTCAACATCTTTGCGAACGGCGTCGGGCGCGTCTTGACATTGTTTGCCGACAATCGCAAGTCCGTCAAGAAGTTTCGCATTCGGGCAAGCTTCGGCAATTTCGCGTTCGGTGCCCGCCAGTCCGCTGCCTCCGTGCGTGCAGAACGGAACAATCGTTTTGCCGCTGAAATCGTTGGCTTCAAGGAACGTCAACAAAACACGCGGGACGGCTCCCCACCAAATCGGAAATCCAATAAAGACCGTGTCGTATTGCGCAAGATTGTCGACGTTGGCGACGAATTTCGGACGAGCGTTCGATTCAAGTTCGCGTTTGGCAAGAGCCGTGCACTCTTCGTAACCGTCGGGGTAAGGCGTTTCGGCTTTGATTTCAAACGTGTTCGCGCCGACTTTTTGAGCGATAAATTCAGCGACGATAGCCGTGTTGCCCTTGGTGATTGTGCCGACGTTGTACTCTTCGCCCGTGCGTGAAAAGTACACAACGAGAATTTTTTTGCCGTTTGGAGCAGTCGGTTGTTCGACGGCAGTTTTTTCAGCGGACGCAGGCTTTTCGGTTGACGCGGGTTTGTCGCCGCTTTGACCGCCGCAAGCCGTCAACATGAACGTCGCCGCAAAAATCATCAGCGTAAAAATTTTCTTCATGCCGTCACCTCAGTGCGTCGCCTTGAGATACTGCAAATCGCCGAACCAATATGATGCGGTCGTCCCGCCGTCAATCAAAAAGTCCGCGCCGCTGATGAAACGTCCGCGACTTGACATCAAAAATTCGGCAAGGTCGCCCACTTCGTCGGGAGTGCCCGCACGTCCCGCAGGTGAGGCTTGCAACATTTTGCGGTAACCGTCGCCGCGAGGACCTTTGAGTTCGTCCGCCGCCAAAGGCGTGATGATTATGCCGGGGCTTATCGAGTTGACGGTCGCGCCGCGTTTGCCCCACGGTGTCGCTTGACCCGCCACGCGCAGCACGTTGCAACGTTTCGAGTACTGGTACGCTTTGAGCGTGTCGGTTATCGCCCGCAAAAACGGCAGGTTCAAAAGTTCTTCGGTCGGCGTCGTCGCAAGTTGAAAATTTTGCTCCTCCGAAAGCGCGCCGAGTCTGTGACCCGATTGCGACGAAATTATCACGCCCGAACCGCCGTCCGCGATGATTTTGCCGAATTCTTCAAGCATGACAGCCATGCCGTACAAGTCGACGCGCAGAATTTTTTCGACGGGTGCTTGACTGGGTGACACGCCTGCCGCGCAGATTAAATTTTTCACCGCGCCGAAAGTTTGTGCGTGTTCGACGAGTTTCAAAATAGATTCACGGCTTGAAATGTCGACGGTCGTCGCCGAAGTGTCAAAGCCCGCGTCGTCAAAAATTTTCGCCGCCGATTGAGCCGCCTCAAGCTTCAAGTCGCCGAGAATAACTTTTTTGCCCGCGCCGACACGCCGAGCGATTGCCTGCCCGATTGAGCCGGTGCCGACAAGTACAACAACGTCTTTCATGTGAAAACCTCCGTTTCAGTGGATAGTGATTAGTGGCTAGTGGCTAGTTGCTGACAACTAACCACTAATCAAAATGCCCCCGTTTTGACATGCGGCACGTAAGGTGCTTCGAGCCGACTTATTGTTTCGTCGTCGAGCTTGATGTCGAGCGCGGAAACTGCTTCCTCAATGTGTTTGACGGAAGTCGTCCCGACAATCGGCGCGGTGATGAACGGCTTCGACAGCATCCA
>JAFVBP010000216.1 GCA_017479925.1 Selenomonadaceae bacterium
ACCAAATTCGTCAACCCAAAGTCGTCGACACCGTGCCGCAAATTGAGCCTTTCGGTTTGGATTTTTCGGAGCCGTCGAAAGTGTCGCCGCTTGCACCGCAGAAGCCGTGGCTTGAATTCGTCGAAAAGTACAACGAACT
Organism: Selenomonadaceae bacterium; assembly: GCA_017479925.1. Taxonomy (GTDB): domain Bacteria; phylum Bacillota; class Negativicutes; order Selenomonadales; family Selenomonadaceae; genus Quinella. Next base: position 140 of record JAFVBP010000216.1, read on the forward strand.
TGCCGAATTGATGTCAAAGCCCGGTCAGCTCAAAAAGTGCGAGAAACTTGTTTACGAATTCAAGTTGCGCGTTTTGACTTACGGCGGTGCAATGACTTTTCGTCCCGCCATTGACGTTAAAGACAGCCGATATTGGGCGTTCAAATGTTCGTCGGACGAGTTTGCCGTCGTGCCGAATCCGATGCACCCGTGCGACGAAGAATTTCACGAACACGGCGGCATGAAGGAAACTTACGCACTCAATTATCAAGACGGCGTTTATCGCAAGTATTTCGTCAAGTTGCCTGCGATTTTTGCTTACGAACCGGCGACGGGTTGGCGACTCAAAGACGCGGGCGTTGTGAATTTGGAGCGGAATTGACATGAAAAAATTTTTTGCTTTGCTCATGATGACGGTGATTTTTGCGGCGGGTTGCAATGCCGTCAAAGAAGTTCAAGCGGACGTTGCGCCCGTTGACCCCGTCGAAAACATTTTGCAAACCATGACGCTCGAAGAAAAAATCGGGCAGATGATGATGGTCGGCTTTTACGGCACGGAAATTAACGACGATGTGATTTATTCGCTCAACGCCTTTCACTTCGGCGGAATAATTTTCTTCGACAGGAACCTCGAAAACGTCGCGCAGTCCAAAAAGTTGGCGGACGACATTTCCGCGGCGGCGAATCAAAAATTGCCGTTACTGTTCGCAATCGACGAGGAAGGCGGTCGAGTTGCACGCGGTCGGGCTTTTTTGGAAGTCGCCCCGTCGCAGGAAGAAATCGGCTTGAGCGGTGACCCCGAAGTTGCCAAATATTGGGCACAACACAACGCACAAATTCTGCGCAGTATCGGCATGAACATTAATCTTGCGCCCGTGGCCGATGTCGGAAGTCGCGACACCCGTTCGTTCGGCGACAATCCGCAGACCGTTGCCAATTTCGTCGACGCTGCCGCAAACGGTTACGAGTCCGAAAATTTTTTGTACACGCTCAAACATTTCCCCGGTATCGGCAAGAGCAAAGTTGATCCGCACAAGGAAGTTTCCGCCGTCGAAGTTGACAAGGCGACGCTTGACGCCGAAGACTTGCCGCCGTTCAAGCAAATTCTTCGCGGACACGACCACTCGAACTTCATGATTATGGTCGGGCATTTGAAGTACGACGCGCTTGACCCCGTTAATTCGGCAAGTTTGTCGCCCGCCGTCATGACGGGACTTTTGCGCAACGAATTGGGCTTTCAAGGCGTGGTGATTACCGACGATCTCGAAATGGGCGCGATTAAAAATCATGTCGACTTGGCGTCGCTCGGCGTCAAAATGATTCTTGCGGGCGGCGACATTGCGCTCGTTTGCCACAATTACGAAAGTCAACAGGCGGTCTACAACGGCATTTTGGACGCCGTCAAACGCGGCGAAATTTCCGAAGAGCGAATCAACGAATCCGTGCGCAGAATCATTCGCTTGAAGGCGCATTTGTCATGAAAGTTTCAATCGCACAATTTAAATCGAAACTCGGCGCACTCGACGAAAATTTTTCGACGGCGGCACGGCTGATTGAAACGGCGCGAAATTCCGACGTGATAATTTTGCCCGAACTTTGGTCGACAGGCTATTATCCGACGCCTGCAGAAAATTTCGCGGACATTGACGGTCGTCGCACGAAAACTTTTTTGAGCACGGCGGCGAAGAATTTTTCCGTGAACATAATCGGCGGCTCGACACTCGTCAGCGACGGCGGCAAGATTTTCAACCGATGTCACGTCGCCAATCGTCGCGGTGAAATTGTCGCGGCTTACGACAAAACTCACCTGTTCAGCTTTGCGGGCGAAGAAAAAATTTTCAGCGCGGGCGACAAACTTTCGACGGTGGAGCTTGACGGCGTGACGTGCGGGCTTGCAATCTGCTACGATTTGCGCTTCCCCGAATTCGTTCGCAAGCTTGCTGTCAACGGCGCGGAAATTTTGTTCGTGCCCGCCGCGTGGAGCTTGAAACGTTTGACGCCGCGACGAATTTTGACGAAAGCGCGGGCAATTGAAAATCAAATGTTCGTCGTCTTCGCGAACAGCGCGGGCTTTTCGGAAGTCGTCAATCCGCTCGGCGAAGTCGTTGCGGAAGTCGACACGGGCGAAAAAATTTTGTCCGCCGAAATAAACTTGTCGCAACGCGCCGAAATTATTGCGACGATGAACTTGCTTGCCGACAGAAATTTACACGTCGACAAATAAACTTTTCCCGTTCGATTGAGCGGGATTTTTTGTTTGCGCTAACGTCGCCGTCAAATGAAGTCGTTGCCGCGACCGTCGCCGTCAGTCGCCGTTACCCGGCCGACATGGATGTCGGTCGCCCGCAGTTGAAACAGGATGTTTCACCTGCAGGCTGTTTTCTTTTGGGCAACGTGGACGTTGCATCCAACTGGTTTAACGTTATCACTTCGATTGGCGAGGCAGCTAACAAATTGTTCCCCCGCTTTCAAAGCGGGTCTTTTGCGCCAAAAGAAAAGTAACACAACACACACGTCGACATGAAAAATTTTTTCAATGCAGGTTGATACTTGTTTTCAAAAGTGGTACACTGCGCGCAAGTCAAATGAAAAAAATTTTCAAGGGAGTGAGCAACTTGACACTCGACGAAACGAAAACCGGCATGACCGTGCGCATTGATTCGATCGGAGAATCGGCACTCAAACAGCGACTGATGACCATGGGCTTGATTCCCGGCACGCGTGTGGAAATTTTGAACTCGGCACCCATGGGCGACCCGATTGCGATCCGCCTGCGTTCGTACAATTTGGCAATGCGCAAAGCCGACGCCGCGTCAATCCAAGTCACACAAATTTAAGCGAGGTGAACTTTATGTCAACGTTATCCGTCGCCTTGACGGGCAACCCGAATACCGGCAAGTCGACAATTTTCAACGAATTGACGGGCGCACGTCAAAAAATCGGCAACTGGCCGGGCGTCACCGTCGACAAGAAAGTCGGCATCATCGAACACAACGGGCGGAAAATTTCCGTCGTTGACCTGCCGGGCACCTACTCGATTAACGCTCGTTCGCAGGAAGAAAAAGTCGTCAGCGATTATTTTCAGCAAAACAAGCCCGACATTGTCGTCAACATAATCGACGCGTCGAACATTGCGCGAAACCTGTTTTTGACCGTTCAGCTCATGGAAAACGGCATTCCGCTGATTCTGAACCTGAACATGATGGACGAGGCCGAACGTCACGGCATCAAAATCGACATGCAGAAGTTGGAAGCCGCCTTCGGTATGCCCGTCACGAACACCGTCGGACGCAGCAACAAAAGCGTTCGCAAGCTTTTGGACGTGTTCACCAACGCCGTTATGACGAATTACAAGCCGAGCGAACTCATCAACGAACACATAAAAAAAGTTCACGAACTGCAACGCAGCGGACTTTCGCCCGAAAAAATCGACGAAGAAATTATCGCCGCACGTTACGACCTCATCGATAAAATCATGTCGCAAGCCGTCACCGTCAGCGCGGCGGGCAAAACTTTGACGGACAAACTTGACTCGTACCTTGCAAACGGCGTGTCGTCGCTGTTGATTATGCTTGCCGCGTTCTACCTGATGTTCCAAATTTCGTTCAATTGGATTGGGCAACCGCTGGCGGACATTGTCGGCGAATTCTTCGACGAAACGCTTGTGCCGTGGGCAGCCGAATCAATGGAAGCGGCGGGCGTCGAAGGTTGGATGCAGTCGCTCGTTTCGGACGGCATAATCGCGGGCGTCGGTGCAGTCGTCAACTTCGTGCCGCTGATTTTCACGCTGTTTATAATTTTGAGTTTCCTCGACGGCACGGGTTACATGGCTCGCGTCGCGTTCATAATGGATCCGATTATGCGCCGCGCAGGTTTGTCGGGCAAGTCGATTATGCCGCTGATGATGGGTTTCGGTTGCGCCGTGCCCGCGATTATGGCTAACCGTGCACTCGACACGCACAAAGACCGCATGATTTCAATCTTCGTGACGCCGTTTATCACCTGCAACGCGAAAGTGCCGATTATCGCGCTGTTCGCGGCAATGTTCTTCCCCGACAACGTCGCAAATGTCGTCTTCGCAATGTACTTGGCGGGCATTGTCACGGCGATTGTCATGGCGAAAATTTTAAGCAAGACGATGTTCAAAGAGCAACAATCGACGTTCCTGCTTGAATTGCCGCCGTATCGTCTGCCTGACCCGAAAACCGTTTTGCTCGAAGCGTGGGACAAAGGCAAAGGCTACCTCATCAAAGCCGGCACGATTATTTTCGCGATGTCCGTGGTGATTTGGTTCCTCAGCAATTTCAATTCCGACGGCATGACCGAAGACATGGATCAAAGTTATCTTGCAAGTATCGGCTCGGCGACGTGCGTGATTTTCGCCCCGCAAGGCTTTGACACGTGGGAAGCCGGCGCGGCTGCCGTCACGGGCATCCTCGCTAAAGAAGCGGTCGTTTCGACGTTGGGAATTTTGTACGGTCAAGCCGACGTTTCCACCGAACCCGACGAAGCCGAAGATGCCGCCAACATGATGATGGCGACGGAAATGGCGTCCGCGTTTACTCCGCTGTCGGCGTTGGCGTTCATGGTGTTCAGCCTGCTTTATTCGCCGTGCATGACCGCGCTCGGCACCGTCAAAAAAGAAGCTCAAGGTCTCAAGTGGATGGCGTTCGTCTTCCTGTACACGACGGCGGTCGCTTGGGTGATTTCGCTGATTGTTTATCAAGTCGGCAAACTGCTCGGTTTCGAGTGACGGAGATGATTTAATTGCTTGCGACAATCGTTTTGGGCGTCGTGATTGCGGCGGCCTTTGCTTTCGGCGTGCGCACGGCTTACCGAAGTTTCTTCAAAGGCGAGGCGGCCTGTTGCTCCGAAGACGGCTGTTCAAATTGCGGCGGCTCCTGCTCGATGAAAAACGCGCTTGACCAAAGTTATCGTGCCCGCGTCGAGAAGATTGAAAAGTTCCCGATTCACCGCACGATTGACGTTGACGGCATGACCTGCGAAAAATGTATCGTCAACGTGATTCGCGCCCTTGAAAAAATCGACGGCGTGACGATTGCGGCGGCAAGTCTCGAAAAACAGTCCGCGCAAGTCGGCATGAAGTCAAACGTGCCCGACGACGTTCTGCGCGACGCGATTAATCGTGCAGGTTACACGGCGGGCGCAATTACCGCATAAAAAATTAGACGTTATCGCAAATAAACAACCGCTCGATTAATCGGGCGGTTAATTTTTTTGCCGCAACCGCGATTCACGTCGACGTTTTCGGCAGGTTCGCGCCCGCAAAAAACTTGCAACACGTCATGAAATATGCTAAATTTGCCCGCGATAAAGGAGGTTTTTATCTTGAAATTCGACAGCAACAACGGCGTCTTGACCGTCTATCTTGAAGGCGATTTGGACGCACAAAACGCAAGTTCAGTTCAAGCCGAAATTGAAGCGGCGAAAAATGCTCACCCCGACGACAACATTTTGTTCGACGCGGAAAATCTTCGCTACATTTCCAGCGCGGGACTTCGTGTCTTGCTCAAGTTCGTTCGTGCGGCGAAAGGCAAGGAAGTCGTCATTCAAAATGTTTCCCGCGACGTGTACGACGTGCTTGAACTTACGCGTTTCGTCGACCTCATGACCGTAAAAAAAATTGCGTGAAATAAGCGTCGACGGTTGCGAAGACATCGGCGACATTTACGGCGTTGTTTTTGAAATGATTGCCAACGCGGACACCGTCGGACGCACAATCACCGCGCACCTCGACCAATTCGACGAGATCACGGAAAAATTCGTCGCGACGTACAAAATCATTCACTCGACGGACATCAAAGAGTACGAAACGGCTTTGCTCCACAAGATGATTGACACCATTCCCGACCGATCGACAATGGTTCACTGCGACTTTCACGCGGGCAACGTCATGTATCAGGAAGGTCAAATTGTCGTCATTGACATGGCGGATATCGGCTACGGGCATCCGATTTTTGACTTGGCGGGCAATGCAAGATACAGCGGCTCGGCGACGCGCCAAAAAGTTCACGGCATGACGCAGGAAAACATGTTGCGTTTCCAGGACAAGCTGTTGACGCTTTACTTCAACATCAAAGACGACGACACGCTTGCCAAAGTCAAAGAAATGTGCGACGCTTTCGGACTGCTTCGCGGTGCACTGTTCCCGATGAAACACCGTCAAATTGCGCCCGAATTGAAGGCTTTCCACGTCGAAGAAACACGCAAAAATCTTTTCCCGCGCATTGATTGAGCACTTGCCGAGGTCGCTTGCCTCGATGAATATTTTTCACAAACTTAAGGAGGCTTCAACATGGTCGAATTGACCATGAACAATCTGTCCGACACCAGACAACTTTTGACTGCCGAACTGGAAAAAACCAAAGCCACCGACAAAGAAATTGCACGCGCAAAGTTGCTTCTGGAAGAAATATTCATCAGACTGAAAACCGGCATGGGCAACCTGCCGGATTTTTCTGTGAAAGTTGACTTGAAGATCAGGTTCGGCGAAGTTAATCTGCGGCTTTCTGCCCGCGGCGAAGAATACAATCCGATTGTCACGCTCACCGAACAAAGCCCCGACGACGAAGACGCTTACCGCTTGATTATCCTCAAAGCGTTCCGCGACAAGATGAATTTCGTGCGCAAGAACGGCGAAAACATCGTTACAATCACCGTTCACGAAAAAAGTTCGCGGAGCAAGCAACTGATTTACACTTTGTGCGGACTCGCGCTCGGTATCGTTTGCGGGCTGGCAATGCAATTCGGTTTGGACGCCGAAACAATCGCGATAATCAACACGGAAATTATCAATCCCGTGCGCCATGTCTTTTTGAACGCCTTGCAAATGATGGTTGCGCCCGTGACGTTCCTGGCGATTATTTCGGGCATAACCAACATGTCCGACGCCGTCGACATCGGCAAAGTCGGCTCGAAGTTGATTTTCTCGTCGATTGTCATGCTGGCTCCCGTGACACTTTTAAGTTTGGGATTCGCTTTCGTCGTCTTCAGCGGCGATTTGTCTTCCATGCAGTCGGCAATTCAAACGAGCGGCGAAACTGCAGAGTCGATACAATACGGCTCGTTGAAAGACATGATTTTCGACATTGTCCCGAACAATTTGGTCGAACCGCTCAAAGGTCAAAAGATTTTGCAGGTACTGTTCTTGGCGATTTTCTTCGGTATCGTCCTCAACCGCATGGGCGAAAAAGCTCGCGGCGCAACCGAAACTTTGGACTTCCTGTTTAAGTTTACGATCGGCGTGCTGAAAATTATCGTCAAAGCAATTCCGCTGATTGTTTTCATTTCAATGGCTTCAATTTTGGCGAACACGGGCATTGATTCATTGTTGACGTTCAGCAGACTTTTCGGCGGAATTATCGTCGGGATACTTCTCGTTTGGCTTGTCAACGCATTGACAACGCTGTTGCTCGGAAAAATTTCGCCGATTCACTTCATGAAAAAACTTATCGCGTATGCGCCGGTGCCGTTCACTTTGTCGAATGCAAGTGCGCGCCTGCCGCTCGACATGCAATTTTGCACGGAAAAACTGGGCGTCGACCCGAAAATTGTTTCGTTTTTGATTCCCGTCGGTGCACAGCTCAACAAGACGGGGCACGGCGTATTCTTCCCGCTGGTGACCGTCATGATGATGAACGTTTATCAAATCGAAGTGACGGCAAACCTGCTGATAACGCTGTATTTTTCGCTGGTGATTATGGCAATGGCGAAACCGTCGATTCCCTGCGGCGGAATAATCTGCTTGAGCTACCTGTTTTTGACGGTCGGCGTGCCGCCTGAATCCGTCGCGATAATTTTGTGCATTGACCCGATTGCCACAATGTTCAACGCCATTTGCAACGCAAGCACGAATATCACTTCGACGTTCATTTTGGCGAACAACTTCGGACTCATCGACAAAGAAAAATATCTCGCGAACTGAACGGGCGTCAAAGTCATGAACGAATTCAAAACGCTTATCGAAGGTCTTCGCGGTCGTCGGAAATTGAACATTTATCAACGCGTCCTGCGGCTGTCGCTGTTGGGCAGTTTGCTGACGTTCGCGGTAATGAGCGGGCTTTACGTCTACGCAATTTTCACGATTAACGGCACGTTGCGCGAACAGACAATCGACTTGGGCGACACGGTCTTCACGTACATTGAAGACGAGATGAACGAGCAAGTCAAATTACGCATGACCGAAACGACGCAGGTGCGGTCGTACGTGATTAACCTCGAACTTGAAAACGCCGTTAAAGACGTTCAGTGGCTCAGCGACTTCGTTTCAATGAACTTGAAACATCCCGAATTGCACATGCCGCACACCTTGCCGAATGCGCTTTACGAAGACATTTATTCGGGCACGCCGTATATTTTTTTCAGTCCGGAACTTGTCGCACGCGGCATCGACGAAAAAATTTCCCGCGAAATCGGCGTTGCTTCCGCCTGTGAAGATTTGCTTTTGACGATGAGCAACAAATACGACTGCATTGTCGTCGCGTCGAAGAACGGCTACGTAATTCGCATTGACAAATTGCCCGACGAAAATTCACTTGTGCCGCTGTGCACCGAGCCGCTGAAAAGTTCCTACGACTCGCGCAAACGCGATTGGTACCTGCAGGGCGAAAAAGTTTCCGCGCCGATATTCACCGACCTGTACAGCTCCTCGACGACCGGCGAACCTTGCGTTTCGGTTTTGATGCCCTACTACGACAACGACGGCGTTGCGGGCGTTATCGGTATGGATGTCAGCCCCAGTGACATTTACGAACAAGTCAACGCTTCGTCGCTTGAAGGGCGCGACACAATTTTTATCCTCGGCAAAAACGGCGAAGTGCTTTTCTCGACAAGCAAAGACGAAGACTTGGCACCGTATATTCTTGACCGCGACCTTCGCAACGACGACGACGAAACTTTGGCGCAGGCGGCTCGACGCATGGTTAACGGCGAACAGGACATTGTCAAAGTCGACATTGACGGCAATGAATATTTTCTTGCCTTCGCGCCGTTGAAGTCAATCGGTTGGAGTTTCGGCACGCTCATTGATCAAAGCGAAGTTCACCTCGTCGGCGAACAAGTCAAAGAAGACGTCGGCGAATACATTGTCGGTTACTCGAACTTGCTGGAAAGTTTCCTGTTCAAAGTTTCGGCGGCGTCGCTGCTTATCGTGGCGATTATCTTCGCGGGGCTGTTCCGTCGCAGTCTCAAAGAATCCGACGACTTCGTCAAACCGATTAACAGTTTGATTGACGGCGTGCAGGAAGTCGCGGGCGGCAACCTCAACAAGAAAATCAACCTTGCGACGGGCGACGAACTCGAAACGCTTGCCGACAATTTCAATCACATGACGGGCGAACTTTCCGCGTTGATGAAAAATCTTGCCGCTAAGACCGCCGCCGCCGAACGCACGAAAACCGAACTTGCCGTTGCGACGGAAATTCAGGACGGCATGTTACCGAAGAATTTTCCCGTCAGCGCAGAATTCAATCTGCACGCATCAATGACGCCCGCCAAAGCCGTCGGCGGCGACTTTTACGATTTTTATATGCTCGACGAAAATCACCTCGTAATAACGATTGCCGACGTTTCGGATAAAGGCGTGCCCGCCGCGCTGTTCATGGTTATGGCGAAAACTTTGCTCAAAGACAACATGTTGACCGACGGCAAGCCCGAAAATCTTTCCGCGGTGATGAGCAAAACCAACGACGAACTTTGCGACAACAACGAAGCCGACATGTTCGTCACGCTGTTCACCGCGATTGTCGAATTGTCGACGGGCGAAATGACTTTCGTCAACGCGGGACACAATCCGCCTTTCGTTCGCCGCGACAAAAAGTTTTCTCCGCTGGGACGGGCGAAAAGTCCGATTTTCGGCACGCTGCCCGGCTTGAAGTTCCCCGCGATGAAAATTCAACTTCATGACGGCGACGCGATTTTTCTGTACACCGACGGCGTCACGGAGGCAATGAACGACAAGCGCGACCTTTTCGGCGAAAAACGTTTGCAAGTCGTGCTTAACAAATTGCCCGACGCCGCATCCGAAAAAATTCTTTCGGATGTCAACGAAGCCGTGAAAAATTTCGTCAATGACGCGCAACAATCCGACGATATAACGATGCTTGCGTTCGTCCTTCGCGGAAAAGCTTGAGTAACGTTATCGGCAACAAAAAACCCGGCAGTCTTCGCGACCGTCGGGTTTTTTTTATTGGTACAACGTCAGCGGGTCGACGTATTGATAATTTTGCCCTGCGCGAACAATGTACTCCAAATGCAGGTGCGGCCCCGTCGAATAGCCCGTGGAGCCGACTTGAGCGATAACCTGCCCGCGAGCGACGGTCTGTCCCGCCGCGACGTGAACGATACTGCAGTGAGCATATCGCGTGTAAGCGTCAATCGCCGCGTGGTAAAGCAAAACCTGATTGCCGTAGCCGTCGCCGAAATCGCCCGCCGCGACAACCACACCGTCGAAAATCGCGCCAATATATGAGCCGTATTCGTAGCCGAGATCAACGCCCGCGTGAAATTTCCATTCGCCCGAAATCGGGTGAATTCGCCAACCGAAAGGCGACGTTACGGGAAAATCGGCGGCTTCGACATTAACGGCAATCGTCAACAGCACGCAAACCGTCACGAGAAATTTTTTCACGGCGACACACCTCGAACGTAACCGCTCAACAGGAAGTCCGCGCCGACTTGTTGCACGGTGAAATTTTCAAGTTCGACGGCGTCCGACAACTTGTCGAAACCTGCGCCCGCGACGGCAGTCAAAGCTTGCGAGCCGCCCAAAATTTTCGGTGCGACGAAGGCAAGAACTTTGTCGACGAGTTGAGCTTGCAACATTGCGAAATGAATCGTCGCGCCGCCTTCGACCAAAACCGACGTAATTTCGCGTGCGGCAAGTTCGTGCATTAAAATTCGCAAGTCAACGCGTTGCCCATCGCCCGCCGTGACAGTTTCGACGCCGAGATTTTCAAGCGCGGAAATTTTTTCGGGCGGAGCGTTCGACGTGACAGCGACAATCGTCCGCGCAGATTTGTCCGTCACGACCGTTGCGTCAAGCGGAATTCGGGCGTTGCTGTCGACAATGACGCGCACGGGATTTTTGCCGTCGACAAGCCGCGTCGTCAAACTCGGATTGTCCGCAAGCACCGTGCCGATACCGACCAAAATCGCATCGTTGATGTCGCGCAGTCCGTGTGAAAATTTCCGTGACGCTTCGCAGGAAATCCACTGCGATTGACCGCCGACCGTCGCGATTTTCCCGTCGAGCGAACAGGCGAATTTCAGCGTGACGAACGGCAATTTTCGCGTGACCCACTTCAGAAACGCTTCGTTGAGTTTGCGCGCCTCGTCTTCAAGCAGACCGACTTCAACTTCAATGCCCGCCGAACGCAAGATGTCAAAACCTCGTCCCGCGACTTTCGGATTCGGATCGGACATTGCGGCGACGACTTTTTTTATGCCCGCGTCGACAATCGCCCGTGCACAAGGCGGCGTCCGTCCGAAATGCGAACACGGTTCCAGCGTCACGTAAAGCGTTGCGCCCCGTGAAAGTTCGCCCGCCATGTTCAGCGCGTGAATTTCGGCGTGCGGAGTTCCCGCTTTTCGATGCCAACCTTGAGCGACGATTTTTCCGTCACGCACGACGACCGCCCCGACCAACGGATTCGGCGACGTGCGACCTTCGGCGTGCCGTGCGATTCGCAACGCTTCACGCATGAAAAATTCTTCAGTCAAAAATTTCGCCTCCAATCAGCGACGTTTCATGTCCGCGACCAAAATTATGCCCGCGAAGATTAACGCGATACCCAAAACGATATGCGCGGTGAACGGTTCGCCCAAAAATATCACGCCGCCGAGGACGCCGACAGCGGGCGCGACCAACGTTGCCACGGACGCCGTGCCCGCCTGCAGGTGCGTCAAAACGATGTTCCACAGCAAAAACGCCAATGCCGACGCCAACGCGCCGTTGTAGATGATGCACAACACGGACGTTAAGCACCAATGAATTTCGCCCTGCGGCACGAGCGTCGAATAAATCACCAACGCAACCGCGCCGAAAACCATTTGCCATGTCGTCAGCTGAATCATGTCGCATTTGCTCAGCCGCATTTTGACGAAGATGTTCGAGAACGCCATTGCGACCGCGCCCGAAATTATTACAAACGCAGCGGTTAAATCTTCGACGCCTTGCAAGCCCATTAATACGTACAATCCGACGACGGCGACGATTAATCCGAAAATTTTTCGACGCGTCAACTTTTCGTCAAGCGCGAAGTGTGCAAGAATCGCCGTCCAAAGCGGTGCCGTGTAATTCAAAACTGCCGCCATGCCCGCGCCGATTGACATCATGCCGACCTGCGCGGCGACGTTGTTAATCGTCA
>JAFVBP010000217.1 GCA_017479925.1 Selenomonadaceae bacterium
CGCGGCTTTCGTTCGCACGAAGATTAAAAACGTCGAGACGGGCGCGGTCGTCGAACGCACGTTCAACCCGAACGAAAAAATGCCGCCCGCACGTTTGGACACGAGCCGCATGCAGTACCTTTACGAGGCGGACGGGCAGTACACTTTCATGGACACGGAAACTTACGAGCAGATCGAGCTGAGCAAGGAGCAACTCGGCAGCGCGCTCAATTACCTGATGGAAAACATGGAAGTCAACCTGCAGACGTTTAAAGGTCGCATTATCGGCGTCAACTTGCCCAACAGCGTCGAGCTTAAGGTCGTCGATTGCGAACCCGCCGTCAAGGGCAACACCGCAACGGGCGCGACGAAAAACGCCACGCTTGAGACCGGTTACGTCGTTCGCGTGCCGCTGTTTATCAACGAAGGCGACGTTCTGCGAATCGACACGCGCACGGGCAATTACATCGAACGCGCTTGAACTTCCGCCACAAACAAAAAAATTTCCCCGACGGTCGCGAAGACTATCGGGGATTTTTTGTGTGTTCAGTCACTGTTGAAGTTTATCGACGGCGCGGGAAGTTCGCATATCAAGGTTGGTAATAACTGCCGCCATTTCCACCGCAAGCTGAACAGCGTCCCGTGCTGCCGCAAGTAGGGCAAGGTTGTTGCATAGATTGTCCATTTGGTCCGCCCATGACGACGTGTCCTAATCCGCCGCAACTTGTACAATGTCCGGAACCGTTGCAACCACTGCAAGTTATCCAAACACGAGCACCTGCCAAAGCCGTGCCCGCGACGACGAGCGTGACGAGCACCGTCAGTGCCGCCAAAAATTTTTTCATGGTGAATCACTCCTCAGGTTGAACGAGACGCACCGCCCGACATACCCGACATTTCAAGATCGGGCGGCGCAAAATTTTTCGCGTTGAATGTCATCAAAGGTCGTCTTCGTCCAAATCGTCTTCTTCGGTGAAGCGTGTAATTTCGCCGTGCTTAACCTGAATTAAGCCGGGTCTGGACATTGCAGCGTTACCGTTTGGCGACATGAAGCTGAAGACATAGACGTAGTTGCCACGCGTAATTTTCCTGTCCGTAATCGCCGAATCCCGCGTGAAGACAAAAGTCGTGCCGGCGGTCACCTTGAGATATACATTCTTGCCGGTTTTGGGGTCGGTGTATCTGTTCAGGATTGTCGGGTCGTCGGCACCATTAATTTCGTCGTCCGAAACGGTCGTGAAGAGCACAGGCGTTATCAAGTCACCCGGGCGAAGTTGATTAAACGCATTAATGTCGCGCACCATGCCGTTTTCCACCTCGGAGCCGAAACCGAATATCGTGTACTTCTTCGCGGATATGTCGTAACGAACTTTCAAAGTGCACGGTTTTTTTTCGACACCGCTGCCCAAAATGATTGGAACTTCATAGAAATTGTGCCCGCGCCCGCTGACCGTAGCAAACATGGCGATTTTGTGACCGTCAAACACTTGCTCCACTGCGCGGAAATTTTCGGTGATGGTACCGGTCTTCAAGTCGATTTTGAGATCGTCCGCAGAATTCAGAATCGATTCGCCCAACCTAAACGAGCCGATACCGCCGTTGTCGGTTTTTTCCACGGGCAACAAAAGACACCGAATCATTGAAACGTTTTCGAGCTGTTCGGGCGTGAGTCGGGCAACCAAATGACCGTTTGAATCACGCTCAACGGGAACGGCAACGTTCAATTGCGAAACGTTCAAGCCGAGCAAGTTGCGGTACAAATTCTTTTGAGCGGCGTAACTGCTTGATTGCGCGTCGATAGTCTTAAATTCAGAGCTTTCAACGGACATGGCAGGTTTTTCCGACGAAATATACGGGTAGTAAGTCGAAATACCTTTGCTTTTGAGGTACTCGCCGCGCTTGTTGTAAACGACTGCTTTGTCAATCGCATCGAGCAACTTTTTTGAGGCTTCGGGCATAATCGATTTCGTGTTCTTCGCAATCAGCCCTAAATCGCCATACCAGTTTGAATATCTGTCGACGTTTCCTGCAGTGGCGGCACGTGCAAAAGCTCCGCTGAAACCCGTTTCGTCGTTGGCGCGTCGTGCGGCCTCGTCGAAATACGCTTCGTAAGCTTCGCGCAGTTCGGGCATTTTCGACAGGTCGATAATCGAAAACGTGTGTGTTGCTTTGGCATAGCTGTCATAGCTTTTCAATGCGCTGTCGCAGATAGCTTTGCCAAGTTGTGCGCCGTTCATTGAAGGATCTTTCGCCAAATCGGCAAACCAATCACTGAAATTCCAATCGTATACGCTTGGTTCGGCTCCCATCATGTAACGGGAAAAATCGGCAAGACTGTTCGCCAATTCGTAAGAACCCGTCACGCAGGCTTTGAAACCGACGAGTTCAAACGGCTTTTCTTCGGGCGAATTTCCGTAGACGGCGGCAAAGGTACTTTTGAGCGCGTCATAACTCAAGTAGTCATGTGACACGACGTTTCCCTTGTCGTCTCGTTGTGCAAATTTGTCATCGTAACAAACGCCGCTCAAGCCGCCGTGATTCCAAAAGAGTAAAATCTTGTGGTCGGCGGGGAAATTGTCTTCGCCGTATTTGAGGAAACTTGCCAACGTGTTCGGGTCGCCCATGTTGTCCGCGTACATGTCGACTTGCTTTTCCAAGCGGTTCGAGCTGTACAGATAAATTCCGTCGCCGTTCGCCGCAATCGTCGGGTGATGCCAACGATTCGTGCCGCCCGCGTAAATCAAGACTTTGACGTTCGGCGGAAGCTTGACCTTTTGCATATCGGCGATGTCTTTGGTCGCAAGGTGACCGATGCCTTCCAAGTGGTCCGCGCCGCAAATGTACCATTAGAC
>JAFVBP010000218.1 GCA_017479925.1 Selenomonadaceae bacterium
GTTGAGCCGCGTGCGTTGTCAAGGTCGTAAGCTTTGCCGCGAACGTGCAGAGTATTTGGCGCGGGACTGTTTGCCTGTTCGACGCTGCCTTGAGGATTGTGATTCATGTTGTTCGGCGCGGGATTGACGTTGCGACTTGCCGCGACGGTCGAACTCGGTACCCAACCGACTTTGTAACCCGTGCCGTTGTCGAGGCGATAAAGAATTTGTGCGCGATTGCCGTTGTCCGCCAAAACAATGACGCTTTCGTTGTTCGAGACAGAGCCGATTGTTTTTGTGCTTGCGCTTGTGCGGAAGACTTGTTGCGCGCCTTTAACGTTTGCATTGCGATTGGGATAATTCGGGTCGGCGCAGATGTCGGAAAGTCTGAACCAGCGCGAAACTCGTTTGCCGTTTGAGCCGGGATAATCGCCGTAAGCCCAACCGTCGGAACGAATTTGCGTCACGCGAATCAGATCGACGTTGGCGGAAATCCAACCCGCCCGTTGCCTGTCGCCGGGATTGTTGTACGTGTTTATCTGTCGGTCAACGTAACATTGAAACGGTACGTAATTGCCGACAAGACCCGCTTCGACGTTGCCCGAAAAAATTAACGTCATAAGCGCGACCGTCATAAAAACTTTTCGTAACATGATGTGTCTCCTTTCACTTGACGAACAACTTGCCCGCAGTCATGTCCGCCGTCATTGCGTCGACGATTTTTTGAGCGGCCTTGTCCATGGCTTTGGCGTACAAATTGCCGTTGAGCTTGCGGTTGCCGATTGAAATTAAGCTGATGTCCAAGCTGACTTGCTCGTTGACGCCGACGACGCGCCGACTCCAAATGACTTCGCCCGTGGCGGCCTTGATGATTCGGATGTCGCATTGAACGCCGATGCCCGTCTTGCCGATGTCGACGCCGCCGATAAAGTCGCCCAACGGTATCGCCGAACTTAAAGCCGCCGTCGCGAAGTTGAGCGCGCCCGACAACGTCTCGTAGTCGTCCGTCCACCAAGCACCCGTGCCCAAATTGATAATCGTGCCTTGAATCAGGTACTCGGCATTGTGCGCTTGACCGATAACCGACGTAATTTCGGGCGAAATTATTTGACCGACCTGCGCCGTGGCGATTGACTGCGCCTTGTGTTCGTCGAAGCCGTCGAACAGCGGATTGAAGTCGCCCGTGTCAATCGCCGTGAGCAGGTAATTCAGTTCGCGGAGATTTTCGTCGTAGAGTTTCGTCTCGATGTCCTCGTCAAGCGGGCGCGTTTCCATTAAGTTGAATTTCTTGCACGCGATAAGTTTTTCCATGACCAGATCGGACAAGCTTGCCGCCGAATCGATTTTGTCGAAGCGCGTGTCGTCGGTGAATTTCATTAAGACGCATGTCGGATTCGCCGCGCAGATTGACGCGTTGATTATCGTCGCCGCGAACAGCAACGTCGCAAAAAAATTTTTCATGTCGTCACCTCAACGCTTGGTTACGTCGACAAGACCGGCGGGCAAGCTCAACAGACTTTGTTCGGGCGTCGCGCTGAACGTCAAAATCTTCACGATGCAACGGCGGGCTTTGAGTTCGCCGAATTCGTTTCGCCCGTAGGACGCAAAAGAAATTTTCGTCAACTTGTCGCCGTCGAACAGGTATCTAATCGCGCTGACAACGTTGCCGTCGCGGGAAGCGAAATCCTCGTAAGTCAAACCGTCGGCGGTCGTGCCGCTTGCCATGAGTTTGTATTTCTTCTGCGCGGAAGTTTTTTTCGCGTCGGAAAAAATCGCCGTCATCATTTCGGTAAAATTCACGTCGCCGAAAGTCACGCCGCTCAACATTTCGATCAGGTAATTTCGCGGATTGGCGGTAACTTTGCCGCGTTTGTCGCCGAAATATTCAAGACCGCGCTTGCCCGCGTACTTGGTGAAGATGAAATTTTCGCCGCCTTTGACCAGCCGACATTGGAAAAAATCTTTGTAGCCGACTTCCTCGTAACGATTTTCGCCGTCGCCGACAATGACGCCGCTCAACGGTCGGTTGCGAAAGAAATCGTTCGTTTCGACGGCAAGCCCGTTTTTGCCGTAAAGCGCGACGACGTTGCGGTTGGTGACGCGATCGGCGGGCGTGAAATTTTCGTAGCGAATGGTGTATCGTCCGCCGTCGAGAATTTTTTGGTAAGCGTCGATTTTTGCCGCGTGAACCTGCGCGGACATAATAATCAACGCCATCACTGTCAGGAAAATTTTTTTACAGGACATCACGCAACCTCCCGACAAAGGGCGGATTTTCAAGCAAGTCGTTCATGTCGCCCGTGCCCGCCGCATGAATTTTTTCGTTGCCGTTCAACTTGAAGCCGCCGCTCGGCACGCTCGGAAGAATTTTCTTGACGACAAGCCGATTGATCTCGTATTCGCGCCCGTTCGCCAAAAGTGCCGATTGAGCAAGCGCAAGGTTGCCGCCCGCGTAGCACAAATCGAAAACAACCGTCGCCGCGGGAGTGCCGTCCGCGTTGGTGATTTTCGCCTCGTAACGGTCGCAGTCGTACTCGGTGCCGTCGACGGATTTTTTCATGCTCGCGACGAAAATCGGTTCGCTCAAAGCATCGGGTACCTTGTGAAATCTGTCGTGCCAATTCAAAACGGCAAGCTCGTTCGGCAGTGACAGCGATTCGTAAATCGTGCCCCAACCTTCGGCGGGATTCAAATTCTCGTCCGCAAGCTGTTCGTTGCGCAACATCAACGCGAAATCTTTTTCGATGAATTTGTAATACTTGCCGTTGGCGTACATGAATTCGGGAAACTTTTCGTTTTCGGTCGCGAGATAATTCCCCAGCGGATTCAGCACGGAGACAATCGCCCGATACGTGCCGCCCAAATTCGTGCGCGCCATGCGACGGTCGTTTTCCTGCGCGACGATTCGCTTGACGTTGTTGTCGTCATATTCGACGTAAAAAGTTTCCGACGACAAAATCTGTCGATAAAACTGCGCTTGAGGTTGTTCGGCATGAACCGTCGCGCTTGAGAACAAAATCATCAACACGAACAAAAAATTCCACATTCCTAATTCCTCATTCCAAATTGCTTTTACGCTCCGGTCTTGATTTTGAGTTTCTTGCCGCCGTTCAACATGGTGATAATGCCCATGTCGCCGTAAACCGCGTCGCGAATTGCCTTGCTCAGGGCGTTTCGTGCCTGCACCATTGAAACTTCAGCCGCGCCGATTCGGATAAAATATTCGCCGCCCGACGTGTCGCCCGTGGAAATGACGCCGTTGTTGACTGTGTTGCCGTCGCCGATAATTATGTTCGTCTGTCGCGGGACAATCCAATTCGCGGCGTTGCGGAAAGGCGAAAACGAAATTTCAGCCTGCGTCGAAGCCGAAGTGCCCGTACCCATGCCGACGCCGACGATTTTCAGCGTCTCAACGTCGACGAAACGAACAGTTACGTTCGCGGTGACGGTGTATTTCTTGCCGCCGGCTTGCACACCCGCGCCGCCGACGCTCACGCCGCTTTCTTTGACGGTCATGCCCGTCAACGCGCCGACAAGAATATATTCCGCCGCAAGAAATTTGCCCAGTTGCGGAACCGTCGACGGGTCGAACAAGCCCGAACGATTGATGCTGTGCATTCGGGCGACGGTGACCATCTGCTCGTAATCAATCAAGTCGAACCAATCGGCGACGGACAGCTGATAAATCGCGTATTCGGTCGCGCTCGAATAATCTTGCTCGCGGAAACCGTCGCTGGTTATCGCCTTGTTCGCGAATTCGCAGACGGCAATGCGCGGGTGATTTTTAATCGGAGTCGCCGCGTTGACAAAACTCGTCGCGCAGAAAATTATTGCCGTCGCAAGCAGAAAAATTTTTTTCATGTCGTTGCCCCCGTTACAGTGAAATTTCCAGCGTGATACTCGAAAAGCCCGACAACTTCACGGGAAATTTGTCGCCCGCCGTTTGAACCAAAGCACGGTACAGATTCTGCGGCGTCAAGTCCGTGCCCGCGTCGACGATACATTGCCCGCCGCGAAAAGTGCGCATGTGAACGCTTGTGACGCCCGGCGTTTGGCGAAGAATTTCTTCCAACGCAAGAATTTTTTCGCCGTCGGAAGTGCGCACGATGATTTTCACGCTCGAAAAAGCTTTCGACGCTTCACGGCTCAAAATCGACCGAACCTGTTGAGCGGCGTCGGCGGCAAGTTGCGTGACGGTTTGCGCGGTGACTTCGTTGCCCGTCGCGTCGCTTGCGTTGCTTTGACTGCGAAATTCGCCGATGACTTCGTCCGTGTCGAATTTTTTGAGCTTGCAATCAAGCGTTGCCGTCGAACGACTTAAGCCCGTGTCCAAAGTTTTGAAATCGTCGCCCGAAATGTTTCGCCAATTCGGCAGACGAATTTCCTGCGCCTTGCCGACTGAAATTTGTCCGACGATGACGTAATCGACTTCGCCGCGTGCGTCGACAACGTGCGTGAAACCGCGCTTGATTAATTCTTCGCGGATGACCGCCTCGACGTGCACGGCGTGTTTTTTGAACGTTTCGCCGCCGTCGTCGCCGTAATGTTCGACAACAACGCCGAGTCGCGGATCGTTGAGCGTCATGACAAGTTCAACGTCCTTCATGAGCGCGGAATCGGGCGTATCGGCAACGTCAATCCGCGCCGTGACGAAAATCAATCCGCCGCTCGAAGTTGTTTTGACGACTTCGCAACTCGTCACGTAACCTTGAGTGCGCGATTGAACGGCGTCGAAAATCAATTCCGAATCAACCGACATTGCCCGCGATTGAATCAGCGTGCCGACAACCGCTTCGACGGCGGCGCGTTTGGCGGCTTTAATCGCGGCGTCTTCGCTGATACCGCTGCCCTGAACCGTGACAACCTGCGCGTTGACCGTTGTCGTCAAGAAAAAAATCACGGCAAGCGTCGCGAAAAAATTTTTTGCCGAGAACAAAATTCTCACCTCTTGAAAAGTCGCTCGTTTAAGATGTCGACGGCTTGAAATGCCGCTTTCTGCAACGCGTTATGAACCGCCGTTTGCGTGACTTTCACCGTGCCGATGTAGAAAAAATTTTCGTCGCCGACAAGCGAACTTGCCGACGTGCCTTCGCCGCGTGCCGCCGTCAAAATCTTGCCCGTGTCGACGTCCATTATCCGCAGGACGATATGCGCTTTGACGGTCGTGACGTTGACCAAAGCTTTTTCGACGCCGATTGAAACGTCCGTGACGTTGCCGTAAATCAGATACCGCACGTTCAAAACGTCGCCGATTTTTTTCGCGCCGTCGGGGTCAATCAAGCCGAGCATGTTCAAATTTTTCAACGTGTCGTAAACAAGACTGCGCTCCTTGACGGTAAAATTGTTCGTGGCGACAAGGCGGGCAATAACGTATTCGCTTGATGCGGCTTCGGCGTTGAGTAAGTTGACGTCCGGGTCGCTCGTGCCGCTGTGAACGCCCAAATCAGTCACGGCAACGGTCGCGTTTCGTTCAATCGTCGCGGCGAAGGCAACTTGAGCCATCAACAAAATCACCGCGCAGATTGTCGCAAAAGTTTTCATTTGGCGAATAACCTGCCCGCGTTCAAGTCTTCAATCATTGCGGCGGAAATTTTCGTTGCGGCGTCGTTCAACGCCTGATTGTAAATGTCGGCGGTAAGTTTCGCGCTGCCGAGTTTGAAAACGTCAATGCGAACCAAAGTTTTCGATTTTGAGCCTGTGACGATTTTTCGCCAGACCACTTCGCCCGTCGAAGCTTTGATAACTCGCAAGTCCGTTTGAATTGCAATGCCCGAAGTTTTCGCGGAAATTTCTTTGCTCGGATTATCAATATCGCCCCAAGTGCCGTTGCCCATGTTGATGACGGTGCCTTGAATCAGATATTGCGCACCGTGAGCGTTGCCGATTGCCGACGTTATCGACGGGCTGATAATTTGTCCGACGTCCGCCGTGCCGATTGATTGCGCCTGCGTCTTGTCGAATCCTTGCCCCTCGAACAGCGGGTTAAGATTTTTGTTCTGCAAGCCCGTCGTCAAGTTCAAAAGTTCGCGGGTCTTCACGTCGTAGAGTTTCGCCTCGATGTCCTCGTCAATCGGGCGCGTCTCGTTGAAGTTGAACTTGCCGCTTGCCAAAAGTTTTTCAATGACCAGGTCGGAAAGCACGGCGGCCGAATCGATGTTTTTGTAACGCGTGTCGTTGGAAAACTTCAGCAGGATACACGTCGGCTCCTCGGCGAAAGTTGTTGTGGCCGACGCAAAGATTATCAACGCCGCCACAATCGCGAAAAATTTTTTCATGTCGGTCACCTCAACGCTTGGTTTTGTCTTTGAGTTCGGCGGGCAACTTCAGATAATTTTGATCGGGCGTCGTCGAAAACTCCGTGATGTTGATGACGGATTTCGAGTAGCTCAAAATCTTTCCGCCGCCGCGAACGTAACTTGCCATTGCGACTTTAATCATCTTGTCGCCGTCGAAGTAATAACGCACCGCGCTGAAAGTGTCGCCTTTGTCGGAAACGAAATCTTCGTAAGTCAAGCCGCCGTCGAGCGTGCCCGATGCGAAAAATTTGTACGCGTGAGTTTGTGGCGTCGCGATAATTTTTTCGGGCGGAAGAATCGCCGCAAATGCTCCGTCGGCAAGTGTCACCAAATAAGAATCGTAATCGTCGAGCAACTTTTGATAAGGCGTCTTAAACTCTTTGATTTTTTTCATCTGTTCGGTGGCGTTTTTGAAGTGGTGATAATGACGCTTGCCGTTGTCTTCGTCCCACGCGAAACTGAATGTCTCGCCGTCCTTGACGAGACCGCCGTAGCCGCCGGCTTTGAAATTAATCGAAGCCGTATGCGAAAAATATCTTGACTTGGCGACGTAATCGTCGTGCGCGGTTTCGGTATAAATATTGTCGCCCGACATGACGACAATGCCCTTGTGCAGGTAATCGAAAATGTTTTTGTCTTCCTTGGTGTGCAGTCCGCCCAAACTGTAAATCGCGTCGCGGCTCGTCTCGACAATGGGCACTTCGACAATTTCGTATTTGAGCGTGAAACTTTTGTTGAGCAGCGCGTCGCGGTACATGTCGACCTTTGCGGCGTCGGTCGGTGAAGTCAAAACAAACAGCGTCGTCAGCAACAGAAAAATTTTGCGCACGGTCACTTCACCCCCAACGTTTCGACAAGCACGGGCTGTTCAAGCAAGTCTTGCATGTCGCCGTTCTCCGCCGCGTAAACTTTGATTTTCTTGCCGATTGTGAAGGCGTCGGCGGGCACCGTCGGCGAAATGTTGATTATCTCGGCTTCGACAACAAGTTCTTCCTTGCCGTTGCGCAGAAGATATTTTTGCACGCGGACAAGTTTGCCGCCGTCGTAAAGCATGTTGTAAGCTTCCTGCGCGATAACCGTGCCCGCCAAACTTTTCACGTCGACAACGTATTGATCGCAGTCATACTCCTTGCCGTCGACCGTGCGTTTGGAACTACCGTTGTACACGGGCGCGGCGGTGAAGTTGTCGCGAAAAGGTTCGTCCCAACAGAAAACCGCCAACTCGTCGGGTAAGCTTAAATCTTCGCGAATGTAATTCCACTCGTCGTCTTGATTGAGCGTCGGCGAATTCAAATCTTCCTGCGCCAAAACTTTGCCGTAAACCGTGCCGTTGGAGCCGTAGCTTGTCAACTTGTCTTCAATTTCGTTCACCTTGCGGAAGCGGTAATACTTGCCGTCACGAAAGAGCGTGTCGGGATAATTTTTTTCTTTGCTGCCGCTGTCGAACAAAGAGAACAGTCCGAAGCCGAAGCCGTTGACGCCTCCGCGAGCCGCGTATTGCAGATTCGTGCGTTTGCGCTTTGATGAAAAGCTGTAGTAAAGTGTCGAAAGTTTTGTTGGGTCGCCATATTGGTTCCAAAATTGGCTTGTCAGTTTGTCGATGGTGATTCGTTGCATACGGTTGCCGTTTTGCCCCGCCAACGTGAATTTCGGCGAGGCGATTCGCTGTTTGCTGTACGGATTATCGAGGAACATTTGATATTCGACGTAAAAATTTCCCGAACGAAACATCTGCCGATACTCTTCGGCGACACTCTGTTCGGCGCGCACGGGCAATGTCACCGCCGTAAAAATCAGCACGAGCAACAAAAATTTCTTCATGATGATGTCTCCAAAAAAGTCAAGCGGACACACTCAAAAATTTTTCCGAATGCGCCCGCTTTTTTGTCGGGAAGAATTCACTTGACGAAGACAACCGCGCAGTTGTTGAGGAATTTGTCTTGAGCGTTTGCGGCAAGAATTTTATCCGCGTCAGCAACCGAAACGACGGGATTGGCGTTAATGTCGTCAAGTCGCACGGCTTTGACAACGAGCGGATTGGAGCCTGCGCGCCGTTGACTGATTTGGTCGTAAGCGTCGGCGGAATAGCTTGCCATGCCGTTGATGATAATTTTGTCGTAGTCAAGATTTTGGTGACCGTAAATCTTCGTGCCGTCCGCGTTTTTGATGACGGGACTCATGACGGGATTGATGTTCATGCCGCGGCAATCGATAACCAAGCCCGTGTAACTTTGACTGACGACGGTCGCGTTGACAGGTTGCGGGAAATCGACTTTCACCTCGTCTTTAAACGGAATGAACGCCGCCTCGGACACGGAACCGTTGCCGCCGTACATGCGAAGTTCCATAGTAATTTCACAGACGCCGTCGTCGAAAAATTTGGGCGAACCGACGTCAATCGCGTTTTTGAGCACGACGGATTCAAGCATGGTTTTGACTCGATCGTCCTCCAAAGCAAGGTCGTGCATCGAGGATTGAGCGGTAACCTGCACGCCGCCAACGTACTCGGCAAGTTTGCGTTGCGCGTCCATGCGTGCCGCCTGTTGCGCCGTCAACCGATATTGACCGGGGCTGCTGTTTCTGTACTTGGCTTTGCCGGCACCGCTACCGTTGACGCGAATGGTGCCGTTGCCCCAGTCGGTTGTGCCTTCCGCCAAAGCGAAAACCGTTGCCGTTGCAAGCGCGAACAGCAATGCAGTCAAACACGCCGCGAATTTTTTTGTGAACTTCATGATAAACACTCCTTCGGTAAAGTTTGCTTGATGATTTTGTCGCCCGTAGCCGAATTTTGAACGCCGTCGTTGTCGAATTGCGCATTGAATTTTGGCGGCTCGTCGACTTCAGCGACGTAACGTTGCCATTACGCATTACGCATTGCTCTGCCGCCGCCCGTCAATAAAGTTGTTTGATGAGCTTGTCGACGGTCGCGAACGCCGCTTTTTGTAAGGCGTTGTGAACGCTGTCTTGCGTGACTTTCGTGCGCCCGATTGACACGGTTGCCACTTGTCCGCCTTTGATTCGCACGAACGAGCCTTTAGAGATGCCTTCACCTTTGGCGGCACCGATAATTTGTCCCGTCGAAATGTCCATGACGCGAACGATTATGTGCGCTTTGACGGTGACGGTTGAAAAATCCAGCCCGACGCCGAAAGTCTCCGCGCCCGTTTCGCTCAACGTCACGTCGTTGACATTGCCGTAAACCAGATAATCCGCGCCGAGCAGGTCGCCGATTTTCTTCGCCGTGTCGGGGTCAATCAAGCCGGTCGTGTTCAAGTTCGACGCCTGAATTTTTTCTTCGACGAGCGTTCTGTCCATGATGTTGAACTTGCCGACTTGAAACATGCGTTGAATCAGATATTCGCTTGACGCCTTGCCCGCGTTGAGGATGTTGAGTTCGTGCGGAACCGCGCCTTCGTGCGTGCCCAAGTCCATAATCGCAATCGAGGCGGTCTCTTCAATCTGCGCGGCGAAAACCGTCGAACACAAACCGAAGACAATCAGCACCGTCGCGAAAAAATTTTTGTACATGTGAAGACCTCAGCGGAAGTTCGCTTTGCTTGCCGCCAAAATTTTGTTCGCCTGCTTGACGGCGAAAACGGCGTTGAAATTCAGCGCGGTGAAGTCGTCAGGCGTGACGGCAAAATTCACGGGCGCAATTTCGTCAAGCGTCGGTGAACCGAAATCGGCAACAAGGTCGGCGGATGTCGCAAGTAAATCCGTTGTCGCTGTTGTCGCCGCTGTCAACGGGTTATAAAGCGGGTTGCCTTCGGGCGGCGTGAAACCGTAGCCCCACTGCGCGAACATGATTCTGCCTTCAAGCGTGCCGTTGGTAATCGGGATATCGCCTTCGCCCAATATTTCTTTCGTGATCTCGTTGAAAATCAAATTGTAGTCGCCTTTGATGTCGTAAAACTTTCCGCCCGTGTTGGCGGTAATCTGTGTCCATTCGCTCTCGCAAAAATGTTCAGCAGAGGAGCTTACGGGGTTACCACTCAAAAGCATTGCCGAAGACAAATATGCGTTCGTTGTACCGATAACATCCACGACGACGCCCGACGTTTTCAACGTGTTGATAACGTCAACCAAGCTTAAAAAGGTTGCAGGATCGCCCGTAATGTATCCGTTAAAGTCTACGGTATCCCCTTGATTGTGAAAAGGCGCATCCGAGACGACGACGAATCTTTTGTTGTTAAAGCCGCCTGCGCTTATCATGGCAAGAGCTGCTTGTTCGCCTTGAACGAGAGCTTCGAGTCCCGATTCGGGAATATCGCCGCCGCCTTGAATGCCGTTCAAAACGTTGTTGACGTTGTTTATGAAGGTCGCCACGTCGGTAAAGCCGTAGCTTGTCACCTTGCCGCTGTCTTCAGCAATATCGCCGAAAGAAACGAGTCCCAAACGGTAGGCAATGCCTTTTGACGCGAGCGAATTGGCAAACGAAACGATATTGTTTCGGACGTTCGTTATATAAGAATTCATGCTACTGGTGTTGTCGAGAATGAAAACAATGTCGTAACCTTCACCGAGCACAGGCGTGACCACAGGCGCGACGCTGTCCACTTCGCAGATGAAAGAAACCGTGCTGTCATGCACCGTGAAACTGCCGAGAAAATCTCCGTCGTTCCATTCGCCGTTCGGATAAGAGCCGCCGTAAAACATTGCGTAGTTTTCGTAAGTGGAACCGTTTGGCTCGTCGCCGTTGCCCGCGCCCGTTCCCCAGTTACTGTAGTTTAATGGCGTGCCGTCAACCCAAGTCCACGTGCCTTCTTGCGCGGCGTCGGAAAGACCGAAATACGCATTGTTGACGCCAATGCTTTGAAGATAGCTGAACAGAGCCGAATTTTCGTTCGCGTCGTCAATAATTGCCAAGTGTCCGCCCAAATTCGCGCAGTGGATTTTCGCGTTCTCCCAACGTTCCTCAGCAGTTGAGCCAAGTTCGTCGGAAGTGAGTATGTGATATGTATGACCGTTGTAAACCGTCGTGCCGATTACGTTTGTCGCCATGTGAAAAGTCCCCCCTTCAAGAAATGTCCGCGTGTCGAAAAGTTTTCAGCTCGAATCGAAAAGCATGTTACCGCCTCCGTTCAAACGAAAAGTTTTCGCGCCGTCAGAACGACTTCTTGATTTTCGCCATAGCCGTGACGCCTTTTTGATGCCCGAACCAAGCGGTTGCGTTCACGTCGACGAACCAGGGATTGTTTTGCTTCGGCTTGATGAGCCAACCGATTTCGATCATGCCGCTTGAGCCTTTGGAGCCCGCGCTCGGCAGTGACCAATAGTTACCGTCGCCGTCGAAAGCCCGCGTCTCGGAATCGGAAGTGTTTTCGTATTGGTAAGCAAGACCCGTGTAAATGCGGCTGATTTTGCTTGTGCGCGTCGTCA
>JAFVBP010000219.1 GCA_017479925.1 Selenomonadaceae bacterium
AGTAAATGCGCGCAAGAACTGTGAAACGTTTTGGAGCCGACGCGTAAGCAGCAAGTCACCCGGCGACGACGAAAAAATCACGATTGAAATCACCGATGAACTTCAACCGACAGTTGACGCGGTCACGACGAACAAACCCGGCGGCTTAGCCAAAGTTATCGAGTTGCTGAAAACTCTGCACGCGAAAGTTGACGCTCTCACCGTCGCGGTCGAAGAACTGAAAACTTTGCACACGAAAGTTGACGCTCTCACCGCAAAAGTCGAAGAGCTTGACTTGTACTGACCTGCGGTAATTGTCATGGCGAAGCGTTACATATTGCTTGAGCTTGACGACGGCGGCGGTGGCGGCGGCGGCAATGACGATTGGGCGGGCGTAATCAATTTCGTAATCATCTGTGCCATAATCTACAGCGTCTACTCGGCTCTTTTCGGTGCTTATAACGACGAAGACTT
Source organism: Selenomonadaceae bacterium (assembly GCA_017479925.1). Taxonomy (GTDB): domain Bacteria; phylum Bacillota; class Negativicutes; order Selenomonadales; family Selenomonadaceae; genus Quinella. The sequence goes on from JAFVBP010000219.1 coordinate 454, forward strand.
TTCGGAAGCCAAATACATAAATCGCGCCCGCGAAGGTGCCGAAGATTTGGTTTTGAAGTGGCAAGGACGTAATTGGCGACCGCGAGGTTTCACCGACGAAATTCAAATTTTGAGCAACGAACCTGCCTTTGCCGTTCGAGTTGTCCGAGGCAAAACGCCGCACAAAGTCACTTACCTTGGACACGGAAAATTTGAGACCGCCGTCGACACCGTTACGGTTTTGAAGTCCAAAAATAAACAGACCGTCGAAGTTCACGAAAGTTTTTTTGTGCAAATCCAAACCGACAGAAATCACGGTTGGCTTTATCGAGTATTTCGCGGAGATCAATGGCAACTGACCTTCGGCGAACAATATTACATGAGTCCGACGTTGCCGGAGATAAACGCGTTGATACAACGTTGGAGCCAACCAACCTTAGGAGGCAAAACTCATGATTGACAAACTTACCAAATGGGCACAGGCGGGCGACGGGCACGCGATGTATAAGCTTGCCGTTATCCTGCGCGACGAAAATAATTTTCCGCAGTACGAACATTGGCTTGAAAAATCCGCCGAAGCCAAACACTTCGACGCAATGAAGGAATTCGCCAAACTCAAACGCGACAAAGGCGACTACGCGACGGCTCTTGCGCTGTACAAGGAGCTTGCTAAAGATCTTCTCGACGTTGAGTCGATGGAAATTATTGTTGACATGTGCGAGCAAAGTCAAGGCGTCCCCGAAAACGACGCCGACACGCTCAACTTTGTGCTCAAGATTATCGACAGCATGTATAACGAAATTTATCTGATTGACCGCGGCAATATTTTGATGCGAACGTTGATGTTCGACACGCGCCGACATAACGAATGCACAATGCGTTATCTCGAAGCGATTGAGCGGCGAAGAATCGCAAGCCGTATCCGTAAAACTTTGTCGACGACGGAGGTTTGAATCATGAACGAACAGCAACTGATTGACGCGGCTCAAAACGGCGACGTTTCCGCCATGAAAACTCTTGCGAAATTTTACGCGCAACAATCCCGAGGCGGCGGCAACGACGACAAAGTCGGTGACGTTGTTTCCTTTGAATCGATTTTTAACGAGCCGAAACGCGACCCCAAACTTGAGGCGAAGGCTTACAAATATTATCGCATGGCGGCCGAAGCAGGCGACGCCGAATCAATGACCGAGACCGCAAGTCGAATTTATGACGGTATCGGTACCGAACGAAATCGGCAAAGCGGCGAATACGAAATGTGGTATCGTCGCGGAGCCGAAGCGGGCGACCCCGCCGCAATGCGCGTTGTGGCGTTCAGTTCCAGTGACCCCGTCGAAAAATTTAAGTGGTACGAACTCAGTGCCGAATTGTTGCCGCCGAGTTTGAATAAACAGGACTCAATCAAGCAGACCGCCATAAATTACGCGGCGGGACGCGGCACCGACGTAAATCTTGAACGCGCCGAATATTGGCTTGCCAAACTCGACGAGAAAGACGCCGCTTACGCCATGATTGAAATCAGTCATCTTACCAAAGACATTTCGTGGCTCAAACGTGCGGCGGAATTTTTACCCGACGCGAATATTCAAATTGCCGAGGAATTCACCCTGCAAAATGATTTTGCCGACGCGTTGATTTACTACAAAAAAGCCGCCGCGCAGGGTTCGCCCGACGCAATGTCGATTATCGGCGACATTTACTATATCGGCGAAAACGGCGTCGAACAAAGTTACGAGGAAGCTTTCCGCTGGTATTCGCGTGCTGCCGAACTCGATTACAACATGGCGGCGGTCAAACGTGCGCTGATGATTTATCGCGGGCTTGGCGTCGAACGCGACGTTAGCGAAGCACTTTCGTTGTTCGGCAACATTGAAGGTCGTCGCGAAAAGTTTCCGATGGTTTACAGATTTAACAGCGTCGCCCGATATTACGTCGCAAAAATCATGGAAGAAACTTCCGGCATGGACGAGGCAACCGTCAATCAATACAAATGTGCGGCAGGCATCAGAGGTTTCGTCCCGCCGACTGAATCCGTTCGTCGCGTGTCCGAAGCCGCTTACAAAGTTGCGGACGCGTATTTTCTGCGCGGCGAAGATTTTGGTCTGGCATCCAGGTTTTTTGAGCACGTTGTCGAAAAATGCGAAGGCAATTTTCCTTACAGAATTGAAGCGGCAAAAAAACTCATGTGGATGTACGATATTGGCGAAGGCGTTTACCCCGACGAATACGAAGCGGAAAGGTGGCGCGACAAAGCGAACGACCTTGTCAATCAAAGTAAGATGTTTATCAAACAAGACTGAGCGTTAAATATTCGGTTGAGCGTGTCGAATTTCTTGCGGACAATTTGGCACGCTTGTTTTTTTCCGAAAGGAGTTTTCGACATGAACAACGACAAAATCACCGACGAAGAAATTGACGCGCTTGACAACGTTGACTTACTGGAACTTGGTCAAAATTTTCTTGGCAAGGGCGACGGTCAACGCGCTTTGAAATGTTTCCTGCGTGCCGCTGAACCCGACAAATCGCGTATCGGAAAAATTATCGGGTTGTCGACTGCTGCGGAAATTTATCGGGACGGTCTCGGCGGCGTTCCCGTTGACGGTCACAAGGCGATTGATCTTTACAAAAAACTCGGCGGTTACGATTCGGATTTGTGTGTTGCCGAAATTTACGCGAAAGGTTGCGGCGAAGTTGTTGCCGACGGTTACAAAGCTCTGGAAATTTACCGCGAAATGATTCGTTCCATCGAAATTTTGGCACAAAGCCGTTGGAATATTTGCGGCGATTCCGGCGTTGAATTCGCAGTCACCGAAGACTATCTCGGCTCAGACTACCCTTACTACATTCAGGCTCTGCTCGGGCAGGCGATAATTTATCTGTACGGTCTCGGCGGCGTTCCCGTTGACGCTCACAAAGCGATTGAGCTTTACCAAAAAATCGGCGATCGCGATTCGTATTTTAAAATTGCCGAAATCTACAAGATTGGCTACGGCGAAATTGTTGCCGACGGTTACAAAGCTCTGGAAATTTACCGCGAAATGATTCGTTCCATCGAAGTTTTGGCACAAAGCCGTTGGAATATTTGCGGCGATTCCGACGTTGAATTCACGGTCACCGAAGACTATCTCGGCTCGGACTACCCCGACTACATTGAGGCACTGCGCGGGCAGGCGGAAATTTATCGTTTCGGTACCGGCGGCGTTCCCGTTGACGCTCACAAGGCGATTGAGCTTTACAAAAAAGTCGGCGATCGCGATTCGTATTTTAAAATTGCCGAAATTTACGAGGACGGTTGTGGCAATTTGCTTGCCGACGGTTACAAAGCTCTGGAAATTTATCGCGAAATGGTTCGTTCCATCGAAAGTTTGGTACATTGCGGCGATTCCGGCGTTGAATTCGCAGTTACCAAAGACTATCTCGGCTCGGACTATCTCGACTACATTGAGGCACTGCGCGGGCAGGCGATAATTTATCTGTACGGCATCGGCGGCGTTCCCGTTGACGCTCACAAGGCGATTG
>JAFVBP010000220.1 GCA_017479925.1 Selenomonadaceae bacterium
GAACTTTGGTGAACATGCCGCCCGTGCCGAGTTTCGTGCCCGCGCCGCCCGCAAGTTTTTCGACAGCAGAATTGATTTCGGGCACCTCGTCAACGAACGTCTTCATGTCGAGCCTCCGAAGAAATTGTCGCGGGAAAGATTGACCCGACGTTTTCGCCGTTCAATGCCCGCCGCAGGTTGCCGACTTGTGCGCCGTTGACAATCAGCATCGTCACGCCGTTTGTCGTAGCGAATTTTGCCGCCTGAACTTTGGTGAACATGCCGCCCGTGCCGAGTTTCGTGCCCGCGCCGCCCGCAAGTTTTTCGACAGCAGAATTGATTTCGGGCACCTCGCCAATAAGTTGCGCATTTTTATCGACTTTCGGGTTGCCGTTAAACAGCCCGTCAATGTCCGACAAAATAATCAGAGCTTGAGCGTCGACCATAGCCGCGACGATTGCCGAAAGGTTGTCGTTGTCACCGATTCGGATTTCGTCAACCGCGACGGCATCATTTTCGTTGATGACGGGTATCGCGCCCATGTTGAGTATTGCCGACAGCGCGTTACCCGAATTTTCGCGTGCGTGTGCGTCAATGGCATTTTCCTTCGTAAGCAGAAGTTGCGCCATGGTTTGACCGTATTCGGCGAAAAATTTTTCGTAGATATGCATCAACACGCCTTGACCGATTGCCGCCAACGCTTGATTTTCGGGTATTGTGTCGGGCTTGACTTTGACGCCGAGCTTGTCCATGCCCGCCGCGATTGCGCCCGAACTGACGAAAATTATTTCGCGACCCGCGTTGTGCAGATCTGCCAATTCGCGAATCAGATGTTCGATTCGGTATAAATTAAGTTTGCCCGTCGAGGCGTGCGCCAATGTGCTCGTCCCGACTTTGACGACGATTCGTCGCGCCGTCCGTAAATTGTCTCGTGCCGCGCTCAAGTTCATCACTCCTGTTTTCATTATAAATTCATTTCGGCTTTTAGGCAAGTCAATTGTAGACGAAAGGCGGGTTGATCTACTTTTCTTTTGGCGCAAAAGAAAAGTAGCAAAAGAAAACAGCCTGCTACGATACATCCTGTATCGTGCGCAGGCGACGGCCGTCATCCATGACGGCCTGAATTACCGTTGCGATTGTTGCCGTGCAAATTCCTAATTGTAGTTCGTGCGCAGGCAGCGAGCGTCATCCATTACAACCTGTTGTTACCGCGATTGATTCAGGCGTCGATGGTCAACATGCTCAAGAAAAATTTCGCGGGCACGCCGAGTATCGGTTGTTCGGGCAGCGACGAATCGGTCAAACCTTCCCGGGCGCGTTGAATCGCTTCGACTTGTGCGGCTGAATCACACGCCTTGCGCAAAAGTTGTTCGTGCTCGAAAAGTTCTTGTTCGGCTTTGAGACGCGCCTTCAAACGTTTGAGCCGCAAATCCCAGTAAGTTTCTTGAGTGTAGGGTCGGCGAAAATCGTTTCGTCTGATGGCGTGCGAATATCCGCGAGAATCTTCACGCGTCGCGCCGAATTGCAAAGTTACATGCCGCCCGTGATTGCCGGGGTAGCCGCAAAGATAATCGGGCACGGCAAGTTCCTTGCGCACACCGTCGAGAACCCAAGCTTCGTAAGCCGAATCGTTTTGCATTGCCGCATAAGCTTCGTCCGAAATGACAATCGTCACGTCGTCGCGGTGTCGGCTGAAATGTCGCGGAATGTTTTGCAGTTCGCCTTCGATATAAGCTTTGTACTCGTCGGGCGACATGTCCTGCGGCGAAGTCGTCTTGATTCCGTCGCGTGCCTCCGACAGAATTTCGGCGTACGACTTCGGCTTGTGAAAATTTTCGACGCGACGCTCCAAATTTTCCAGCAAGTTGACCGCGCCGCCGATTGCGAAGTTGTCAAGGTGAATCGCGTTCGACATAAAAAATCCCTCCTCGGAAGTTTTATCGTCGGAAGGAACGGTTTCTTAACGTTGAGTCAAGCTTTCGAGTTGAGTGCAACTTTTTTAGCGGGCGACAAAGTTTCAAGCGGCGCGTTGACGAATTGCCGAATCGCCGTCGCCGTCACGTCGAAGTTGTCGAGAAACGCCGTATGCCACGCTTTTGGGACGACGCACAGCCGCGAATTGGCAAGCAGTTGATGCGCCTCCAGCACGGTAACAACGGGCGCGTGATCGTCTTCGTCGCCGACAATCAGCAACACGGGGCATTTGATTTTGCCGAAAGTTTCCGCGCCGACGGATTGTCCGTGCCAAAATTTCATGTACGAGCTCAAAAATTCTTGCCAACGGTCGTCGGGGCGAATCGCTTTTTGTTCGGCGAAAAATTTTTCGTCGAGCTTTTCGAGTTCGGCAAGATTGATTTCCGACGGGAAAAAGCCCGCAGTCAACGTGCCCGCGCCGATTGCCGCAATTCGTTCGACGCGTTCGGGATGTTGTTTGGCGATTTCGTAAGCCGTGTACGCGCCGTCACTGAAGCCGAGAATTTGCACGGGCTTGGAAATTTTCAGCGCGTCCAAAACCGCAAGCGCGTCGTCAACTTTCTGCTTGAACGTCAGCGGCGAATGCCCGATTTCGGAACGCCCGTGCCCGCGTGTCGACATGACAATCAGCTTGTGCGTCGAGCGGAGTTCGTCAAGAATTTTGCCGAGTTCGTAAGGCGTGCCGACACCGCCGCCGTGCAGAATCAAAATCGGTTCACCTGCGCCGTAAACTTCGCAGTAAATTTTCGCGTCGTCAGATATGACGTACTTGCCGACTTGCGCGTTGTCGCCGTAGGGTGTCGCACTGCCTTGAGAATCGCCCTGCATGAAGTAACGAGCTGCGTCCGTCGTCGAACTTGTCAACAGCAGAGCCGCCGTCACGCACGTCAAAAAAATTTTTTTCATGACAAAAACCTCCGTAAAACTTCACAGACCGATTTCCGCGTCAGTCAAATAACATGACGGGTCGGAAGCCCAAAAGTCGCCCGTGACCGCCTCCGCTCGCGTACGAAAATTCCCGTTGCAGTTGTCGAGAAATTTACAGCGGGCACAACGACCTTTGAGCAGCGGCTTGCGATTTTTCAACCCCGCTAAAATCGGATTAGTCGTGTCCGTCCAAATGTCGCCGAATTTTCGTTCGCGCACGTTGCCGAAAGTGTGATGTTGCGTGAACTGGTCGGGGTGCACGTAGCCGAGCGGATCGACTTCGCCGAAGGCAATGCCCGAACGATTGCCGCCGTTCATGGCGATAAATTTTTTAATCTGCGCGGCAGTTGACGTGTCGCCTTCCGCCAAAGCCTTCAGGTACATGTAGACGCCGTCGCAGTGGTTGTCGACGGTCAAAATTTCTTTGGCAAGCCCGCGTTCGGCAAAATCTTTGGCACGGCGAATAATCGTGTCCATTGCTTGACGAGACTCCGCAGGCGTAACGTCTTCGTCCAACATTTGACTGCCGCGACCGGAATAAACCAGGTGATAAAAACACAC
>JAFVBP010000221.1 GCA_017479925.1 Selenomonadaceae bacterium
GCCCGAATCAAAGAAATTCTCGTCGAGGAGAACGACCACGTCACCGAAGGGCAAGTTGTCGCGATTCTTGACGGCAAAGACTTCGAGGCAAAATTAGACCAGGCGAATTTCACGTTGACAAACGCTCGCCAAAAACTTGAGCGAACTCAACGGCTTTACGACATCGGCGCGAAGTCACTGCAGGAACTTCAAGACGCTCAATACGAATTTGACCGCGCAAAATCCGCCGTCGAACTTGCCGAAGACGACGTGAATCAAACCGTTATCACCGCGCCAATGGACGGCGTTGTCGTCGGCGAACCGAAAACGCCCGGCACAATGGCCGTTCAAGGCAACGCGAATCCGACAGTCATCATGCGCATTGCCGATTTGAGCGAGAAACTTGTCAAGGCTAAAGTCGACGAAACCGACATCGGAAGCGTCAAAGTCGGCGAACACGCAACTTTCACCGTCGACGCTTATCCCGATAAAGTTTTCGAGGCGTACGTTACGAAAATTTCGCAGACCGACACCGCAAATTCCTGGGACACGAATTCAACGACGAGTTCAAGCTCAAGTTCAAGCAACGCCGTCATTTATTATTACGTGACGTTCGCCGCGCCTGACGACGAAAATCTCTTGCTGCCCGCAATGACCGCACGGCTTGACATTGTCGTCGGACAAGTTAGCGACGCGCTTTGTGTGCCGATTGCCGCGTTGAAAACGGACGCGCAGGGTGCTTACGTCGAACGAATCACCAAAGACCCCAAAGGCGTCGACGTTGCCGAAAAAATTTACATCACGGTCGGGCTTTACGGCGAGGAATTCGTCGAAGTCACGGGCGGAAATTTGTCCGCGGGCGACGACGTGTCAATCACTTACGAAGCAGCCGCGAAAAAACCCGCGCAACAGAACATGCGTCGCATGGGGCCGCCGCCAATGTAAGGCTTGCAAAAAATTTTCGCCTCTGCTACAATGCATGCAGATAACAACCGACAAAAGGTCGTCCACGTGTTATCACCAACGCAAAAAAATCCCCCGTTTCGGTCGGGCAACCGATTCGGGGGTTGCGTCACTCAGGGCGCAATGTTGGCTCAGTCACCATCCTTGAAGAACTTTTTGAGCCAATCGCTGATGAAGGTCGAAACGACGTTCAACGCGATAAGTTTTATGATGACGATCAGGTCGTCCACGGTATCACCCCCTCTCTGTTAGTAACTTCAGGGGCGGGTGGTAACGCGGACGATTTTATCATTAACGCGGAAAATTTTCAACGCGACGTTTGTAAATCGAAAAAGCCCCGGAAACTTTCCGAGGCTGAATTTTTTTGTGTGGAGCCGGCTAAGGGACTCGAACCTTCGACCTGCGCATTACGAATGCGCTGCTCTACCAACTGAGCTAAGCCGGCGTTGATCTCAACTTGCTTGATTTCAACGCGTCAGAATATAGCACGTTAGCTGCCGCGTGTCAAGAAAATTTTTGTCATCAATTCAGCTTTCGTAGACGTAGCGCAAGGCTTCCAAGTTCGCCGTGTCCAAGTCTTTGTGACAGACGCAAGCCGTCGCGTTCAGCTCCATGGTTTGACGATTGCCGACGGAATATTTTTCCCAATGCGGAATAAATTCGTTGTTCGGGTTGCCCGTCGCCGCAAAAGCCGCCCACGACGATTGAACCTGCTTGACGAGTTTCGGATTCGGCTCCAACAAAAGATCATCGAACGGCTTGTTGAACACGAACGACAATTCCAGCGAATGGAACGAGCCCAACTCTTCGCGCAAAGACTTTTCGCTGAACAGGTAATAATACACGTCATTGAACTTCGACTGATTTTCGGCGTCCAGCTCTTGCCCGACGCGCCAATCGATTTGATTTATGAAGTCCATGTAATTTTCTTCGGTGTCGGGACGCCCGTTGAGCCACTTGCGATAAACGTATTCGTCGCCGTGCGAAGTGTGCTTTTTGTATCGTTCCATGACGGGCGAAATTTTTTCGTGCGTGCCGTGGAAGTCTTTGAAATAATTTTCGTCGTAGAGCAACCAGTAGCCCCACTCGTAGGAGTTGACGCCCGTCAAAAGTTTAATGTCGCGTGCGTCGCCGTTTTTTATCGCGGTGAACGGGTCGCTCGGAATATATTTCCCGTCGCAGGCAGGCATGAAGTCGGAGTGAGCCGTCTTGATTCGCAACTCGAAAAGTTTCAGGTAAACGTCGCGCAGTTCTTCGGCGGATTTTTTCATCAGGTCGCTCATCTTACGCGTGCCGACCAAACCGATAAAATCTTCCGTGAGTTTGGCGGCGTGATCCATGTCGTGAACAAAGCGCGAATTTCCCGATTCGGGAATTGCCTTTTGGAACAAACCTTTAGCGGCGGGAATGACCGTCAGCAACGTGCATGAAATTGAGCCGGCACTTTCGCCGAAAATCGTCACGTTATCGGGATTGCCGCCGAACGCCGAAATGTTTTCTTTGACCCAAGTCAACGCGGCAACTTGGTCTTCCATGCCGAGATGACCCGTGCCGTCGAAAGCCGAATCAATCACGCCGAAATTCATGAAGCCGAAAATGTTCAGCCGATAATTGAAACTTACGACGACGACATCTTGAGCCGCCGCAAGATTATTTCCGTTGTAAAGCGGTTCAATCGTGCCGCCGTGCATGAAACTGCCGCCGTGAACGAAAACCATGACGGGCAAATTTTTCTTGTTGCCGCGTGTCCAAATGTTTATCGTCAAGCAGTCTTCGCTCTGCCGATTTTTGGACGCAAGTTCAATGTCGTCGAACTCTTGAATTGCCGAGGCACCGAATTTTTTCGCGTCGAAAGTCTTGTTGGTCGGTTTCAACGGTTGAGTCGGTTGCCAACGAAGTTTACCGACGGGCGGTTGAGCGTACGGAATGCCGAGCCACGTTTTAACGCCGTTTTCGTCGACGAAGCCGTTGAACGTGCCGTAACGAGTTTTGACCGTGCAATTATCCGCCGCAGAAACTTTGTTGCCGAGCGGAAGTCCCGTCGCCGCGAAAGCAAGTGCCGCCAACGAAGTCGTTTTGATGAATTCTCTGCGTGTCAAGTTTGGCATGATGTCACCTCCGTCAGCTTTCGTACAGGTAGCGCAGGGCGTTCAAATTCGCCGTGTTTACGTCTTTGTGCAGGACGCAACCTTCCGCGTTCAGCTCCATGGTTTGACGATTGCCGACGGAATATTTTTCCCAATGCGGAATGGTTTCGTTGTCGGGGTTGCCTGTCGTCGCAAAAGCCGCCCACGTCGCTTGAATTGCCCGCACGAGCCGTTGGTCGGGATGTTCTTCAATGTACGGCATATTGAACGTGTACGACAGGTCGAGCGCATGAAACGCACCCAACGGATCAAGCGGCGGCGACGGTTGCTGCGTGAACAGGTAAAAATACACGTCGTCGAACGCCGATTGATATTCCGCCGCCAATTCTTGCCCGACGCGAAAATCAACCTGCGTTGAAAAGTCGCCGTAAGTGTCCGAAGTATCGGGACGACCGTTGAGCCACGATTTGTAAACTTCTTCGTTCGTGCGTTTTTTGTAGTGTGTAAAAATCGGCGAAATGTCTTGCGCGTCTTTGTGAACAAGGTCAAACAAGTTTTCGTTGACAAGCAGGAACGCACGCCACTCGTCGGCTGTCGTGCCCGTCAAAATTTTGATTCCGCGAGCGGCACCGTCTTTGAGTGCTTTGAACGGCTCACGCGGCAAAAACTTTCCGTCGGCGGTCGGATAAAAATCCGCAACGTTCATTTCGCGAGTGTCCGTATATCCCGCGTAAGCCTTTTGAAGTTCGACGGCGGATTTTTTCATGAGGTCGCCGACGGTTTTCGCACCGCAGAATTTCATGAAGTCTGCCGTAGTTTGAGCCGATTCTTCGGGCGTTTTATAAAAACCAACGGCACCCGACTGCGGAATTACTTTGTGGAGCAAACCTTTCGCGGCGGGAGCGATTGTCAGCAAAAACGTCGAAATTGAGCCGGCACTTTCGCCGAAAACGGTAATATTGTCGGGGTTGCCGCCGAATTCGGCAATGTTTTCTTTGACCCACGTCAACGCGGCGACTTGGTCTTTCAAACCGAGATAGCCGCTGTCCTCGAACGAAGAATCAACGCTTGCCAAATTCATGAAACCGAAAAGGTTCAGGCGATAATTCAACGTGACGATAATGACATCGTGCGCGGAAACGAAATTGCTTGCGTAGTAATTCGGTTCGCTTGAGTGACCGCTGACAAAACCGCCGCCGTAAATCCACACCATGACGGGCTTGTTTTTGCCGTCGCCGCGTGTCCAAATGTTGAGCGTCAAGCAGTCTTCGCTTTCATTTTCGGTGAAGGTCTCAACCAAATTGCCGAGTTTCATGGACGCCTGCATCGGATCTTTGCCGTATTTTTTGGCGTCGAAAGTTTTGGTCGACGGCTTTAACGGTTGCGGAGCGCGCCAACGAAGTTTGCCGACGGGCGGTTGAGCAAACGGAATGCCGAGCCAAACTTTTATGCCCTGTTCGTCGACAAAGCCGTTGAACGTACCGTAACGAGTTTTGACCGTGCAATCACCCGCCGCAGAAACTTTGTTGCCGAGCGGAAGACCCGTCGCCGCGAGAGCAAGTGCCGCCATTGAGGTCGTCTTGATGAATTCGCGTCGAGTCAAATCTTGAAACATGAAACCACTTCCTTTCGATACATGTTTTGAAGTTTAGCATGAAAATTTGCGGCACGTCAAACGTTTTTTGAACGGATAACAATTCGCGTCGTGTGTAATGTTACTTTCTTTGTGCGGACAAAGAAAGTAACCAAAGAAAACCGGTCTGCTACGATACATCCTGTATCGTGCGCAGACGGCGGCCGACATCCATGTCGGCCGGAGCGACGTATCGTTGTCGACGTTCCAAATTTATCGCCGCGGCGCAAGTCAAACGTTTTTTTGACGGGCAACGGTTCGCGTCACGTAAAAAAATAACCGCTTCGGTGAGCGGCAGTATTGTCGATAATTTTTCAACCTGCGAATTCGTCGGGCAGTTCAGCTGAAATTTTGTGACGGTACAGCAGAGCTTTGACGATTCGTTGAGCTGCGTGCCCGTCGCCGTAAGGACTTCGCGCCTCCGCCATTTGACGGTAAGCCGCCGCGTCCGTGAGCAAAGTTTTCGCCGCCGAATAAACCGCGTCGCGTGCCGTGCCGATTAACTTCACCGTGCCCGCGTGAACTGCTTCGGGTCGTTCGGTCGTGTCGCGCAAAACCAAAACGGGCTTGCCGAGCGCGGGAGCTTCTTCCTGCACGCCGCCCGAATCAGTCAAAATCAACGCGGCACGGCTCATCAAGTTCGCGAACGGCTCATAATCGAGCGGGTCGGTCAAACGAACGCGTTCAAGGTTGCCGAGTTCTGCGTCGACGACTTCGCGGACTTTCGGATTTTTGTGCACGGGGAAAATTATTTCGACGTTCGGGAATTCGTCAACCAGCGACTTCAAAGCCTTGTAAACGTTGCGCATCGGTTCGCCCAAATTTTCGCGGCGGTGCGTCGTCACCAAAATGATTCGGCGGTTGTCGAAGTCGACGCGTGACAATTCGCCCGTGAACTTGAAATCATGTCGAACGGTTTGATACAGCGCGTCAATGACCGTGTTGCCCGTCACGAAAATATTTTTGGCGTCGACATTTTCGCGCAGGAGATTTTCTTTTGCAGTCAACGTCGGTGCGAAATTTAAATCGGCAAGTGCGCCCGTCAAACGTCGATTCATTTCTTCGGGATACGGCGAAAATTTGTTGCGCGTGCGAAGACCGGCTTCGACGTGCCCGACTTCAATCTGATGATAATACGCCGCCAACGCGCCCGCGAAAGTCGTCGTCGTGTCGCCGTGAACCAAAACGACGTCAGGTTTCGCCTGCGTCAAAACGTTGTCAAGCCCCAACAGTGCGCGGCTTGTTATGTCGAAAAGCGTTTGACCTTCCGACATGATGTTGAGATCGAAGTTCGGGCGAATGTCAAACAGTCTCAACACTTGGTCGAGCATTTCGCGATGTTGAGCCGTGACCGCCACGACCGATTCGATTTCGCTTTGACGCTGAAGTTCCAAAACGACGGGTGCCATTTTGATTGCTTCGGGGCGCGTCCCGAAAATCGACATGACTGTTAATTTCTTCATGACTGTCTCCTAGTTGCTTGGTCGGGCGATGCCGAGTTTTTTGACGCCATAAAATATCGCGACGATGACGATAACCAAAATCAGCACGGCGACCTGTCGGCTCACTTCCGTCAAGGCGATTGCGCTCAAACCGAACAGCGCACTAATCACGTACATTAAAAGAACCGCCTGCCGTTGCGTGAAACCGACGCTTAAAAGTCTGTGGTGCAGGTGACCTTTGTCGGGCTTGAAAATCGGCACGCCGCCGCGGAAACGTCGAACGATTGCAAATGTCGTGTCCAAAATCGGCAAGCCGAGCGCGAATATCGGCACGATTAACGCGATTGTCGCAACAGATTTGACCGAACCGGTGACCGAAACGCCCGCGAGCATGAAGCCGAGGAACATTGAGCCCGTGTCGCCCATGAAAATTTCGGCGGGGTTGAAGTTGTACTTCAAAAAGCCGACGGCCGCGCCCGCAAGTGCCGCAGTCAAAACCGCCACCAACGTCAAATTTTGGTCGAGCGCGACGAACATTATCGTTATCGAGGCGATTGACGCGACGCCCGCCGCCAAACCGTCAAGCCCGTCGATTAAGTTGACCGTGTTCGTCAAGCCGACGAGCCAAAAAATCGTCGCGGGCACGGCAAGTTTGTCGAGGTACAGGAAGTCGCCGAACGGATCGGTTACGAAGTCAATCCGCACGTCGAAAAACAAAACCAGCACCGCCGCCGCGACAATTTGTCCCGCGAGTTTGACTTTGGCGGGAAGATTTTTGTAATCGTCGACAAGTCCGAGCGCGACGATTAAACTGCCCGACAAAACCAGCCCGACAATTTCCTTGAGCTGTTCGCCGTCAAGCCCGAATTTGAGCGCAATAAAAATTATCGCCGCCATGAAGCCCGCGTAAATGCCAAGCCCGCCGATTCGCGGCACGGGTTTTTTGTGAACTTTGCGAGCGTTCGGGGCATCCATTGCGCCCGTTTTTTTCGCCAAGAAAATCACAGCCGGCATGACGACTAACGCGACAATCAACGCCGCCGCGAACGCCCAAAGGTATATCGGCATTCAATCGACCGTCCCATCAAAAATTTTCATTGATTCTACAACAGGGCTTAAAACTCGTCAATTACGGCGCGAACAAAATTTTATCCAAAGCGTTGCGGCACGAAAGGTTTTTGTGTACAATACTTTAGCTGTTTGCGCAAAAGTTTGGAGGTGACGGCTTGAGACTTGACAGGCGACGAGCTGACGAGATGCGCGAAGTTTTTTTGACGCGGCGTGCGCAGAAATTTCCCGCAGGTTCGGCTTTGATTGAAGTCGGCAACACGAAAGTTCTTTGCGCGGCGACAATCGAAGATCACGTTCCGCATTTCCTCAAAGGCACGGGCACGGGTTGGCTGACCGCCGAATATTCGATGTTGCCCGGTTCGGCGACGGAAAGAATTCAGCGCGAACGTTCGTCGAAAATGAGCGGTCGCACGGCGGAAATTCAACGATTAATTGGTCGCGCATTGCGGGCGGTGACGGACTTGTCGTTAATCGGCGAACGCACGATAACGATTGACTGCGACGTTTTGCAAGCTGACGGCGGCACGCGCACGGCGTCGATAACGGGCGCATTTGTGGCACTGGTTGAGGCTTGCGAAACGATTTACAAGGTCGGCAACGCCTTCCCCGTGAAAGATTTCGTCGCGGCAATTTCGGCGGGACTCACTTCCGACGGCGAAAAAATTCTTGACTTGTGTTATGCGGAAGATTCTACGGCGGCGGCTGATTGCAACGTCGTCATGACGGGCGCGGGCGAACTCGTCGAAGTTCAGATAACCGCCGAAAAAAATCCGTTCACGCGTGCGCAACTCAACGAACTTTTGGACTTAGCTCAACACGGCATTGACGAATTGATTTCCGCGCAAAAAGACGCACTCGGTCGCGAACTTGTCTGGCGTGTCGGTCGTGTCGGCTAGAGGTTTGCGGCGACGTTGAACTGCTCGGATGTCAACCAAATTGTTCCGTCGCTTTTAAAGCGACCGTGTCGGTCGTGTCGGTTAGAGGTTTGCGGCAACGATTTTGATGATTGGTTACAACTGTCGCGGCGTCAACATTACGCATTACGCATTTCGCATTTCGCATTGCAGTTTTAACGCCCGTCAAAGTTTCACAAGCGATTAACATTAGGGAGGGATACATTTGAAAAAAATCGTGCTCGCGTCGAAGAACTCGGACAAAGTCAAAGAAATTCGCCTTGCCCTCCAAAGTCTGCCCGTCGAAATTCTTTCGCTCGCCGATTTTGACGAAATGCCCGACGCCGTCGAAGATGGTCTGACTTTCGAGGACAACGCGCTGATCAAAGCAAGATTTTTCGGCGCACGCACAAAACTTGCCTGTTTGGCGGACGATTCGGGTCTTGAAGTCGACGCGCTCGGCGGACTGCCCGGCGTTTACTCGGCGCGCTTTTCGGGTTACCATGCCGACGACACTACAAACAATCAAAAGCTCGTCGACGAACTCAAAAAAATCGGCGTCACCGAATCGAAGGCGGATTATCGATGCGTTTTGGCATTCGTCGACACCGACGGCAGCGAAATCGTCACAAGCGGCAAAATCGACGGCACAATCAAGCTCGCGCCCAAAGGCAACGGCGGCTTCGGCTACGACCCCTACTTTTACATCACGGAAAGCCGAACGATGGCTCAACTTTCACCCGCCGAAAAAAATTCAATCAGTCACCGAGGCGCGGCGCTTGCAAAAATGATTCTTGAGTTAAAGGGGCGTTTACCGTGAGGATTGGACTTATAAGCGACACTCACGGAAATTGGTCGGCGATTGACCAAGCATTGAGTATCGCGCAGAATATGGATATGTGGCTTCACATGGGCGACTGCACGCCCGACGCCGAGTATTTGCAATCATTGGTTGATGTGCCCGTTTACGGCGTGGCGGGCAACTGCGATTGGCCGACGGGCAATATCTGCTACGAACGAATTATCGAGGCGGCCAATCACAAAATTTTCATCACTCACGGACACAACTACGGCGTGCGCTACACGCAAGAATATATAATGGAGGCGGCCGAATCTCAAAACGCGGACATTGCGGTCTACGGGCACACGCACATTGTCGAATATTTAATCGGACCGCCGATTATCTTGAATCCCGGCAGTGCTTCGCGCCCGCGTGACGATACTCGCGGCTCGTTCATGGTTATGGAACTTGAACGCAACGTTGACCCGCGAATCACCGTCGTGCGCATGAAACCGCATCAACATTACTACTGAAACGTAAAAAATCCCCCGCCGTTCGAGCAGGGGATTTTTATTTGCAATACCGTTGCGACTTTAATCGCAACCGACAGCCGAAGGAGGCACGCACATGATTACCGAAATTTTTTTGCAGACGGCGACGGCTTGACTTTCAACCGCGAACTTGCGCTTGACACCGTGACGTTGCTCAACTTCATTCGGACGACGCAGGCTGACGAGTGGCAACGGCTGTGCAAACTTTTGGGCGACGAGACGGAAAAACTTTTCGTGCAGGAGTTTTGCGCACACGTCGAACAAGTCGGGATGCTTCAAACCTTGCGCGACGGCTTCGACGTTCACGGCTGCAAGTTTCGTGCGGTCTATTGGCGACCCGAAACGTCGGTAAATCCCGAACTTGTCGAACGTTACGGGCAAAACATTTTTACGTGCGTGCAACAACTGCATTACGGCACGCATCAAAAATTGTCGGACGCGGTGTTTTTCGTCAACGGATTGCCGCTTGTGACGGTCGAACTGAAAGATTCGCTTGCGGGACAAACCTTCGACGACGCGGTTGAGCATTACAAACGCGACTGCGACCCGTCGGAAAAATTTTTCCAATTCGATCGACGAACGTTGATTCATTTTGCGGCGGACAATTATCGTGCGGCGGTGACGACGAAACTCGAAAGCGCGGCAACGAAATTTCTGCCGTTCAATCCCGATTCAAACGGCGCGGACAACCCGTCGGCAAACGTTTTGCGGGAAATTCTTCGCAAAAACACGTTGCTTGAGCTGTTGCAAAATTATCTGCTTGTCGACGGCGAACAAATAATTTTCCCGTGTCGACATCAGTCGGACGTTGTAACGAAACTTTTGACACACGTGCGCTCACACGGCGCGGGACGAAATTATTTGATTCAACACAGCGCGGGCAAGTCCCGTTCAATGGCGTGGCTTGCACAGCGTTTGACGAACCTGCGCGACGCGGCGGACGAAAAAATTTTCAATTCGGTTTTGGTCGTGACGGATCGAAGCACGCTTGAGCGCAAACTTCAAGACACGGTCACGCAAATTGAGCGGACGCCCGGTCTTGTCGTCAAGGTCAACACCTCCGCCGAGCTTCGCGACGCGCTCAACGGCGGCAAGAAAATCATCGTCATGACGCTGAAAATTTTTCTCGCCACCTACCGCGAAGTTATCGCCGCAAACAAAAAATTCGCGATAATCATCGACGAAGCGCACCTGTCGCAGTCGGACGCGGCAAGCAAAATTAAACCTTCGCCGACGGACAAAACTCTTGCCGACGAAGATTTTTTGACCGAAGACGACCGCGCTTAAATCGACAGACTGAAACGTCACTTCGACACCTACGCGAGGATTACCGCCAAACACGAAAGTAGCGTCGCCAGGTTGCGCGAAGCCGAGAAACCACTTGCCAAGCTTGCATTCGAGATGATTTCGTACATCGAGGAGTCGAGCCGATTTATCGAGCAACTCAATCTTCCAATGGACGAAACAAATATGTCTTCGACAAGACGTACGTGTCCGACGACGACAAAGCAACTATTTCGCCAGAATTTATTTTTAATTTTACGTCGGACAAGTTGGAAGCACTTTTCAACGAGTACATGTCGCGCAAAAATTCTTCGGGACGCACAACGAGCCGTTTCACAGCTACTCAATGCGTCGGGCGATTGACGACGGTTTTATCTTGGACGTGCTGAAAAATTACGAGACATCCAAAAGCCGCGACGTTGTCGGGCAAAAAAATTTCGCGAACCTGCACACGTACGACATTGTTGCGAAAACTTTTATCATCATGACGAAATTCGTCAACAACACCCGACATAAAATCGGCGGTCGCGCAAAGGCAATGGTTGTGACATCTTCGCGCCTGCACGCCGTGAAATATTTCTTCGCCATCAAGCGATACATCGAGTCAACCAAATTGTCGGGCGTCAACGTCGCGATTGCCTTTTCGGGTTTGGTCGAGGACAACGGCAACATTTACAGCGAACGGAGCTTAAACGGCTTCAACGAAAACCGACTTGTCGAAAATTTTCACGGCGACGAAAACAACATTTTGGTCGTCGCGGAAAAATATCTTGCGGACTTTGACGAGCCGTCACTTCACAGCATGTTTGTCGACAAGAAACTTGACGGCGTCAAAGCGGTGCAAATTTTTTCACGGCTGAATCGGACGTGCGCGGGCAAAGTCGACACTTTCATCTTGGATTTCGTCAACGACGAAGACGCCGTACGAAAAGCTTTCCTGACGTTTGAGCCGCGTTGAAAGTCGTTATGTTGTCAACAAAAAACCCCCGCCGTTCGAGCAGGGGATTTTTTTAATGCGTAATGTGTAAACCCGGCCGTCATGGATGACGACCGCAACCGCTTGTCGCATGACGCAGGATGCGTCATAGCAAGCGCGTCTTTCTTTGGTTACTTTCTTTCCACGCGGAAAGAAAGTAACATTCGACGCGAATCAATCTTGCGGACGAGGTTTGCGAATCATGCCGAGAATCAGGCAACCGACGATTGAGCCGACGATAATCGAAAGCAGATACATCATCGGGTTGCCGATTGTCGGGACGACGAAAATGCCGCCGTGCGGAGCCATCAACGTGCAGTCGAACATCATGACGCCCGCGCCCGCAATCGCCGAACCGACGACGCAAGCGGGTATGACGTGCAACGGGTCGCCCGCCGCAAACGGAATCGCGCCTTCAGTGATAAACGACAAGCCCATAATGATATTCGTCGGAGCGGTTTTCTGTTCGCTCGTGGTGAACTTGTTCTTGAAAAACATCGTGCAAAGCGCAATCGCAATCGGGGGAACCATGCCGCCCGCCATTGCCGCCGCAATGACGTAATAGTTGCCGTCAGCAAGCAAGCCGACGCCCGTGACGTAAGCCGCTTTGTTCAACGGACCGCCCATGTCGACAGCCATCATGCCGCCGATAACCGCGCCCATGACGAGTTTAGCCGAAGGATCCATGTGTCCGAGCGTGTCGGTCAGCCAAGCGTTGATACCCGAAACGGGCGGACCAATGACGAAGTTACAAATCAGACCGATAAGCAACACGCCGAGCAACGGGTAAAACAAAATCGGTTTCGTGCCTTCCAACGACGGAGGCAGAACGCTCAACGCTGTCTTGAGCCGGTTGACGATAAAGCCCGCGAGGAAGCCCGCAAGCAACGCACCCAAAAAGCCCGAACCGTTCGAGGCACTCAACGCGCCGCCGACGAAGCCCGCAGCCAAACCGGGACGGTCGGCAATCGACATTGCGATAAAGCCCGAAAGTACCGGCAACATAAAGCCGAAGGACGCGCCGCCGATACCCATGAACGTCGCCGCCGCAGGTGTGATTTTACCGAAGTTGCCGCGCTGGTCGGCGGGCAAGCTGTTCAAGTCAACCATCGCGCCGTCAATCAGGAACGAAATCGCAATCAAAATACCGCCGCCGATAACGAACGGTAACATGTGACTGACGCCGTTCATCAAATGTTTGTAAACTTGACGCCCGACACTTTCGTTTTCGACGGAGCCGCCGCCCGCGTCGCCCGCAGATTCGCCCGCTTTTGCGTGGTAAATCGGAGCTTTGCCGCTCAACGCACGGTCAATCAATTCGTCCGCCTTGTTGATACCGTCGGCAACTTTGGTGATGACGACGTGCTTGCCGTCGAAACGCGCCATTGCGACGTTTTTGTCCGCCGCGACGATAATGCCGTCAGCTTTGGCAATTTCGTCCGCCGTCAAAACGTTTTTCGCGCCGCCTGAGCCGTTGGTTTCGACTTTAATCGAAATGCCGCGTTTTTTGGCGTGCTGTTCCAAACTTTCAGCCGCCATGAAGGTGTGCGCGATACCCGTCGGGCAAGCCGTGACCGCCAAAATCTGGATATGGTCGCTTGCCTCTTTCGACAGTTGAACGGAGCTTGAACTTGCGGGTGCCTGGAATTTGCCGTCTTCTTTGTCGTCGATAATCTTGAGGAATTCTTCTTTCGTGGAGGCTTTAATCAACGCTTCCTTGAAGTCGGGATCCATGACCATTGTCGCCAGCTTCGACAGAATCATTAAATGTTCGTCGTTGCCGCCGTCGGGTGCCGCAATGGCGAAGAACAACCGCGCAGGGTTGCCGTCCATTGACTCGAAGTCAATGCCGTCGGGGATTGTCATTGCCGCAAGACCGGGTTCCTTGACGCCGGCAGATTTCGCGTGCGGTGTGGCAATGCCGTCGCCGAGACCCGTTGTGCCTGACGCCTCACGGGCAAGGACGTCTTTTTTGTACTGCGCCTTGTCCTTGAGGTTGCCGCCTTTGTCCATCAAGTCAACCAGGTGCGAAATGGCGTCCTGCTTGTCCTTGACTTGGGCACCGAGGTCAATGCTTGCGTTTTTGAGCAAGTCGGTAACTCTCATAGTGCACTACTCCTTACTAATGCGTAATGCGTAATGCGCAATGCGTAATGCCGAGTTTTCGATACGAATCGCGCCTTACGAACTACAAATTAATTAATGATTTCTACCGCCGCCCGAAGACGACGGTTATACAATCGGACTTAGCCGAATGTTGACGTTGTGAAATTAACCGCGAGTGTTTTTGTCGCAGGAGCCGTCACGCCGAATGCCGAGCCGCCACGCGTCGAACACGTCGACATCTTTGCGCGTGACGGTCGTGCCGTCGGCGAACTCGATTTTGATTTTGTAACGGGTGAACGCCGAATCGTAATGAATTGCGCGACGGTCACCTTGATTCATGACGCCGCTGCCGACAAGGTCGTTGCCCCAAGATTTTTTCTGCACGGGCACGAAGTACAGCGACA
>JAFVBP010000222.1 GCA_017479925.1 Selenomonadaceae bacterium
AGGATAACTTTTTCGCGTTCGGGCAACATGATTTCATCCGCGCTGACAATGCCGACGAGTTTGTTGTTTTCGACGACGGGATAACTGCGGTAACGGTGTTCGTCCATGACGCCCTTGATGTCGCTGAGCAAATCCATCGGTCGGAAGCAGACGGGATTTGACTTCATGATTCGGCGAATCGGTACGCATTGGTTAATCAATCGTCCGACGGTGTAGGCGTCATAAGGCGTCAACAGCACGAAAACTCCGCGCTTTTCAGCCTCTTCGAGAGCTTCGGGCGCGATACGGCTGTTTTGCGTGACGACGAGGCAGGAAATTCCGCATTCGAGGAATTTGAGCAAAGTTTCGCCGCTCCTGTCGCCGACAAGCACGATGTCTTTTTTGTTGAGGATACTTATCGTCGAGAAAGCCGAGCCTGCCGCAATGACGATATTGCCTTCGATGAAGTCGTTTTCGTCGCCGCTGACCAAAACTTTACCGTCGGTGGCTTGAATTATGTCACGGTAGCGGACGCGCATGTCAACGAGACTTTGCAAACCAAGTTCGAGGAAATATCTTTTTGCCAAGTCGCTGACGGTGACAATGCCGACGAGGTCGCCGTTCGAGTCGGTGACGGGCACGGATTGCAGTTCGCTTTTGCGCATGACTTCGCCCAAATGACGAAGCGTGTCGTGTTGACGAACGACGGTTTTGCACTCAAGCGCAACGTCTTTGACGCGAGGATACAAGTCCGTCAAAAGCAACGGTTGTTCGACTTTGAAATATTCGAGCGCGTATTTGGTTTCGTTGTTGACTTTGCCGCAACGGGCGGGCACGGCGTTTTCACCGAGTGCCTGTTTGAGGTGCGCATAGCCGATAGCCGAACAGATCGAGTCCGTGTCGGGATTGCGGTGCCCGATGACGTAAACGGGTTTGTTGCCGCCTTTCATTGAAAAACCTCCTTCAACTTTCGAGTAATGAACAACTTCACTCGCCGAATTATAATCAAAAAGCCCGTGCGTGTCTACAAACAAAAAAATTTCGGTGACACTCACCGAAGTAATTCGCCCGCGCCGACAACGTCAAACAGTTCAAACGTCAAGCAAAGTGTTCCGCCGCTTTGTCAACGGTTGCGGAAATTGACAAGCGTGTTATAATGTCGCCGAAATTTTTAAGGAGGCGACGAAGTTGCAATTTGCACGAGTGATTAAGGGACAGTTCACGAATTTTTTCCGTCGACGCGGCGAAATCGAGCCTGAAGATCTCATCAACGCTCTTGAACGCGAAGTCGCCAAACAAAAAAATGCCGACCGAATCGTCCCGAATTTGTACACGATTTATCTTTGCGCGGCGGATTGTCACCGTTTGAGTGCGGCGCGGCTGATTCACGAACTTTATGAGGCCGTCGAACGCAAAGTTATCCGCGAAAATTGTTTCATGGACGGCACGTTGTCAATCAAAATCGAAAAGACCGCGGGCGAAAATTCCCTTGCCGTCGAAAGTGCTTACGTGCCCGAAAACGCGCTTGAACAAGACACAATCAACCTGGAAAACGACGTATTGAGCCGCACGCTGATTCGCGACGATACCGCCTGCGACGACGACGCCACAATCGTTGCCGATCACACGAAAATTATCAAGACGATGCGCACGTCGCCGACCCGCAAAGTCGAATACAATTTGGCGGTCATTACCGATTTCACGACGGCGGAAGTTGTTTTCGGCGAACGGCAAATTTATCTCGGTCGCAAAGACACCAACGATTACGTCATCGACGACGAAAGTGCCTCGCGAATTCACGCTTATATCAGCTACGAACGCCACCGACACGTTTTGCACGATGCGGGCAGCTTGAACGGCACGCTCGTCAACAAAAAGCCGATTAGCAGTTGCCAACTCAAAGACGGCGACAAAATTCTAATCGGCAACACGACGCTCACGTACAAAGTTCTGTAAACAAAAACCCGTCGAAGATTCGGCGGGCTTTTTGATTGGTGACAACGCACGGTTGTTCCGGCCGACATGGATGTCGGCCGCCCGCAGTTGATACAGGATGTATCACCTGCGGGCACGGGCGGCAGCGGTTTTTGACAACATGGGTGGTACCAATACTGTCGCCCGCCGCGTAGGCGCGTCTTTCTTTGGTTACTTTCTTTCCACGCGGAAAGAAAGTAACATTAAACGCAACGTCGACACGAGTTCTTCAAGCGCGTCTTTGCTCATGTTGACGGCAATTTTTGTACGGTCGCCGTCGCGTCGAAGGTCGCAGATTTACTTCGCGACAATGTTGACGAGTTTGTTGGGCACGGCGATGATTTTGACAATCTGCTTGTCCGCAGTGAGTTCTTGCACACGCGGCAACGTCGGCACGAGTTTTTCAAGGTCGCTCTTCGACAGGTTGACGGTAACTTTCGCACGGTCGCGGACTTTGCCGTTAATCTGCACGACGATTTCAATTTCGTCCTCGACAATCGCCGTCGCGTCGAAGTTCGGCCAACTCTGCTTGTGCACGTCGCCCGCGAAAAATTGACTCCACAATTCGGCGGCAATGTGCGGCACGAACGGCGCAAGCATCAACAGCAAATTGCGTGCCAGTTCCCGCGCAAGATTCGGGTTAATCGGCTTGTCTTGGAAGGCGTGCATTGCGTTGACCAGCTCCATGAGCGCACTAATCGCCGTGTTGAACGCGAAACGGTCGCGCACGTCTTCGGTGACTTTTTTAATCGTCTTGTGCAACGTGCGGCGCAGTGACGTTTCGTCCGCCGACAAAATCTGCGCGTCGTAACCGTCGACACCGGCATTAATCGCGTCGCCGAAAATGTTCAGAATTCGCCACACGCGATTCAAAAATCTGAACGAGCCTTGAACGCCTTCGTCGCTCCAGTCAAGGTCGCGTTCGACGGGCGCGGCGAACAGGATAAACAGCCGAGCCGTGTCCGCGCCGTATTGATTGATAATTTCTTCGGGGCTGACGACGTTGCCCAGTGACTTCGACATCTTCGCGCCGTCTTTGATAACCATGCCTTGCGTCAACAGATTCGCAAACGGTTCGTCGTAGTCGAGTAAGCCCGCGTCGCGCAAAACTTTCGTGAAAAATCGCGAATACAGCAGGTGTAAAATCGCGTGCTCAATGCCGCCGATATATTGGTCGACGGGGCTCCAGTAGTTGACTTTGTCGCGGTCGAACGGCTTCGTTTCGTTATGCGGGTCGGTGTAGCGCATGTAATACCAACTCGAACAAATAAACGTGTCCATCGTGTCGGTTTCGCGGTGAGCGTGACCGCCGCATTTCGGGCAAGTGCAATCGTTGAACTGCTTGGAAGTCGACAGCGGACTCAACGCGCCTTGCTTAAACTCGACATCGTCGGGCAACTTGACGGGCAACTGATCTTCGGGCACGAGCACTTCGCCGCATTTGTCGCAGTAAATGACGGGAATCGGCGCACCCCAATAGCGTTGACGGCTGATTAACCAGTCGCGCAGGCGGTAATTGACTTTGCGCTTGCCGAAGCCGTGAGCCTCCGCGTAATCCATAATCGCGTTAAAGCCGTCGTTGAAATCCATGCCCGTGAATTCGCCCGAATTAATCATCACGCCCGCGTGTTCGACGTAAGCGGCGTCCATGTCTTCAAGCTTGAGTTCGGTACCTTTCGGTTGAAGCGTCAAGACAATGTCAAGCCCGTACTTTTTGGCGAACATCCAATCGCGTTGGTCGCCCGAAGGCACGCCCATGACCGCGCCGGTGCCGTATTCAAACACGACGTAATTGGTGACCCAAATTTGAACTTCGCGCCCGTTGAACGGATTGACGCAGTTGACGCCAGTGAAAATGCCTTCTTTTTCGGATTCGCTTGACGTACGTTCAATGTCGCTCTGTTGACGGGCATGTTCGCAGAATTTTTTAATCGCGTCGGCTCTGTCGCTAATCGCGCAGATTTTTTCGACGAGCGGGTGTTCGGGTGCCAACGCCAAAAACGTTATGCCAAAGGACGTATCGGGACGCGTTGTGTACACGGAAATTTTTTCGCCGAGCGCGGGCACGTCCAAAGTAAGCTCAAGACCTACGGAGCGACCGATCCAGTTTTCCTGCATGATTTTGACGCGTGACGGCCAGCCCGTCAATTTGTCCAAGTCGGCAAGAAGTTCGTCGGCGTACGCGGTGATTTTGAAGAACCACTGCGCCAAATTTTTTTTGTGGACTTCGGAATCGCAACGCCAACATTTGCCGTCGATAACCTGTTCGTTCGCCAAAACCGTGCCGCACGTGTCGCACCAGTTGACGGAAGCGGCTTTTTTGTACGCAAGACCGCGCTTGTAAAACAACTCGAACAGCCACTGCGTCCAGCGGTAATAATCTTCGCGGCAAGTTTCGACTTCGCGCTCCCAATCGTAAGCAAGACCCATGGCTTTTTGCTGAGCAATCATATTTTTGATGTTCGCGAACGTCCAATCGCCCGGCTTGACACCGTGAGCAATGGCGGCATTTTCGGCAGGCATCCCGAACGCGTCAAAGCCCATCGGGTGCAGGACGTTGTAGCCCGCCATCATGCGGTATCGCGCCACCACGTCGCCGATTGAGTAGTTGCGCACGTGACCCATGTGCAGATTGCCCGAAGGATACGGGAACATTTCCAGCGCGTAATATTTCGGCTTGGAAGAATCTTCCGTCGTGCGGTAATAGTCGGGCGTGTTCCAAACCTGTTGCCACTTGCGTTCGATTGACTGCGGATTGTATTTCTCCATTAAATTCGCCTCCTGTTAAACCGCCGCATTATATCAAACCGCGTGCGAAATGAAAAGCTTTGTCCGCGCACAAAAAAAGCCCGCCGCTTCGACGGGACGAACATTTGTTTCAGTACGGAATCAGTTCGGCGTCGTTGCCCGAAGACAGCTCCCAATCGAATTCTGCGCCCGCAGGATAAGAAATCTTTCGCAGGTTCGTGCAACCGTAAAACGCGCCGCTGCCGACTTCCTTGACGCTGTCGGGGATTATTACTTCTGTTAAGCCCGTGCAGTTGAGGAAAGCATACTTGCCAATCGAAGTGACGGAGTTGCCGATTGTTACGCTCGTTAAGCTGTGGCACCAGCTGAAAGCCTGTTCGCCAATCGAAGTGACGGAGTCGGGTATCGTCACGCTCGTTAAATTTTTGCAGTTGTGGAAGGCGTACTTGCCGATTTTTTCGACGCTGTCGGGAATTGTGACGCTTGTTAATCCGCAACAGCTGAACGCTTCGTAACCAATTTCCGTGACGGAATTGCCGATTGTTACGCCCTTCAAGCTCGCACAATATTTGAAAGCCTCGCAACCAATTTCCGTGACGGAATCGGGTATCGTGACGTTCGTCAAGCTTTGACAACCGTTGAAAGCATAATTGCCAATTTCCGTGACGCCTGCGGGAATTTTGACGCTTGTCAATTTTGCGCAACCGTAGAAAACACAACTGCCAATTTCCGTGACGCCGTCGGGTACCGTGACGTTCGTCAAGTTGTTGCACTCGTTGAAAACCCAATTAGCAATCGTCTTGACGGAGTCGGGAATTGTCACGTTCGTTAAACCTGTGCAACAGCTGAACGCGTGTTCGCCAATCACTTCGACGCCGTCGGGAATTGTCACGCTCGTCAGATTTTCGCAACAGCCGAAGACAAAATCATCGATTGTCGTTACGCCGTTGCCGATAATGACGCTTGCCAAATTTTTGCAGAGATGGAAAGCTCCCGCACCTATCGACGTGACGGAGTCGGGAAATGTGACGCTCGTCAAACTTTTGCAACCGCAGAAAGCTTGGTCGCCGATTTCTTTAACACCGTCGGGAATTGTGATGTTCGTCAGATTTTCGCAACCGTCGAAGGCACCGTAACCAATCGTCTTGACGCTGTCGGGGATTGTCACGTCCGTCAAATTTGTGCAACTTTTGAACGCATAATCGCCGATTGTCAAGACAGAGTTACCGATTGTCACGTCCGTCAAACTTGTGCACCAACTGAAAGCCCCGTTGCCAATCGAAGTGACGGAATTGCCGATTGTCACGTCCGTCAAATTTGTGCAACCGTTGAAAGCATGTTCGCCAATCGAAGTGACGCCCTCCGCAATGACGACGCGCTTGATTAATCGGGGCGCAGAATACCACGGCGAACACATGCCGTCAAAAAGATAATCGTCCATGTCGCCCGTACCGCTGATTGTCAACTTGCCGTCGTCAAGCGTCCACGTCAAATTTTTGCCGCACTTACCGTTTGCCATGATAAATCGCCTCCGCGAACATTTTATTCGACGGGCGGAAACTTATCAACGTTGCGTGCTCAGGTAGTCGCGCAGTTTGTCGCCGAGCAAGTTGAACGTCGCCACCGTGATAAAAATCGCCGTGCCGGGAGCCAAAATCACCCACGGCGCGGTTTGCAACATCGATCTGCCGTTGCTCATCATCGCGCCCCATTCGGCGGTTGGCGGCATTGCACCGAGCCCCAAAAACGACAAGCCCGCAAGTTCCATGATGATTGTGCCCAGGTCGAGCGCGGCGGTGACGAAAATTGTTCCCGCGATATTCGGCAGGACGTGCACGAACAGAATCGCCGTCGAACTTGAGCCGGACATTTTCGCCGCGTCGAGCCAAGGCATTGACCGAATCGACAAAACCAATCCGCGGGCAATTCGTGCGTACTTCGGCCAACCGATTATCGCAAGTGCCGCCGCCGCGTTGAGAAGTCCGCCGCCGAGAGCACCTGCCGCCGCGATTGCGAAAACCATTTGCGGGAACGCCAAAAACACATCCGACAGCCGCATTAAAATCGTGTCGAGTTTGCCGCCTTTGTAACCGCAGATTGCGCCGATTAAACTGCCGACGATTGAAATTGTCGCGAGCAATATTAACGACGCGCACAAGGTCGTTTGCGAGCCGACAATCACGCGTGACAAAACGTCGCGTCCGTAACGGTCGGTGCCCAAAAGATTTTGCGAATTCGGCGGTGACAACGCGCCTTCCAAATCTTGAACGTACGGGTCGAACGGCGTCAAAAAGTCCGCGAATATCGCCACGAAAATTATCAAGCCCGCCGCCGTCACGTAAGGCGCGAGCGAACGAAAATTTTTCATGCCGCACCTCCGTAACGAACACGCGGGTCGAGCCAATGATACAGCAAATCCGCCGCCAAATTCACGAACACATAAATCACCGACATCCACACGACGTAAGCTTGTATCAGCGGGTAATCGCGCATCAAAATCGCGTCAACTGCCATTTTGCCGACGCCGTCCCACATGAAAATCGTTTCGACAATCGCCGTGCCGCCCAAAAGTGAGCCCGTCGACAGTGCCAAAAGCGTGACAATCATAATCAACGTCGAGCGCAAGACACTTCGCGTCAGGATTGTGAATTCGTCGACGCCGCGGCTTCGTGCGCCCGTCACGTAAGGCTTTTCGAGTTCTTCGAGGACGACGGCGCGAATTTGACGCGTGTACTTCGCGCCCATTGCGATTGTCAACGTCAACGCGGGCATGACGACGCTTTGACCGATTATCGGCAGCAGGTTGAGTTTCAACGCCAAAAAGTAAATCAGCAACAGCCCGACGAAAAAATTCGGCAACGAGTTTCCGACGAATGTCAACACGCGAATCAGCCAATCGAGCGGGCGATTTTGGTTGACGGCGGACAGAATTCCGAGCGGCGTCGCGATTAAAATTGTCAACGCGAGCGACACGAACATCAATTCGACGGTCGCGGGCAATTTGTCGGCAAACGTGTCGAAAACGAGCTTGCCGCTAATGAATGAACGTCCGAGGTCGCCCGTCAAAACTCCGCCGAGCCAACGCACGTATTGAATTGCGAACGGTTGATCGAGTCCCAATTCGGCGCGTTTGGCGGCTTTGATTGATTCGTCGACGCTGCCCGATTGCTCATAAATTATGTCGACGGCGTCACCCGCCGCGAATTGCATCATGCCAAACGTCAAAAACGTTATCCCGAACAGAATCGGCACGAGCTGAATTATCCGTGCGAAAAAATATTTCTTCACGACGCTTGCCTCCGAAAAAGTTTTGTTCGCGCAGATTGTAATTCGCCCGTGCAAAAAAAATAAGCCCCACGCGGGGATTGACGGTCGCCGAAAATTCGTCTGACGTTGACTTGAACGTTGCCCGTGCGAATTTTGAAGTCAACCGGTGTGCACAAACTCATTACGCATTACGCATTGAGCATTACGCATTGAAAAAGCACCGCTTCCCGAAAGAAACGGTGCCCGTTGTGTTCAGTTTGGAAAGATTTTCGCCGAAGTTTTACGCTTTCCACACGCCGCCGACAGTGCGGTTCAGGAGCGGTTTGCGTTCGTACACGGCGCATTTGCCGAGTTCTTCTTCGATGCGAATGAGTTGGTTGTACTTCGCCATGCGGTCGGTGCGGCTCAAGCTGCCGGTCTTAATCTGACCGCTGTTGGTCGCAACTGCGATGTCGGCGATTGTCGCGTCTTCGGTTTCACCGGAGCGGTGCGAAGTAACGGTCGTGTAGTTGTGGCGGTGTGCCATTTCGATTGCTTCGAGAGTTTCGGTAAGCGAGCCGATCTGGTTGACTTTGATGAGGATCGAGTTCGCCGCGCCCATCTGAATGCCCTTTTGCAGGAACTTCGTGTTGGTGACAAACAGGTCGTCGCCGACGAGCTGGCAACGGTCGCCGATTCTCTTGGTGAGTTCAACCCAGTTATCCCAGTCGTTTTCGTCGAGGCCGTCTTCGATGGAGTCAATCGGGTACTTCGTGATAAGCTCTTCGAGGAAGTCGATTTGCTCTTTCGCGCTGAGACGTTTGCCGTTGGGATCTTTCTCTTTGCCGTCTTTGAGCTTGCGATAATCGTAGTACCAGCCGTCGTCCTCTTTGTAAGCGAATTCGGATGCCGCGCAGTCCATGGCGATTTTCACGTCATCGCCGGGTTTGTAGCCTGCCGCTTCGATAGCCTGCATAATGACATTGAGCGCGTCGTAAGTGTCGTTGAGTTTCGGAGCAAAGCCGCCTTCGTCACCGACAGCCGTGGACAAGCCGCGTTTTTTGAGGATTTTGGCGAGATTGTGGAAGACTTCCGCGCCCATGCGAATGGCTTCGCGGATTGTCGGAGCACCGACGGGGCGAATCATGAACTCTTGGAAAGCAATCGGAGCGTCGGAGTGCGCGCCGCCGTTGATGATGTTCATCATCGGAACGGGCATTTTGTAGGTGTTGCAACCGCCGATGTAGCGATAAAGCGGAAGTCCGACAGCCTGAGCACCGGCTTTGGCGGCGGCCAACGAAACGGCCAGAATCGCGTTCGCGCCGAGTTTGCTCTTGGTAGGCGTGCCGTCGAGTTCAAGCATCTTGTAATCGAGCGCACGCTGATTGAGGACGCAGTCGCCGACAAGTGCCGGAGCAATGATCTTGTTGAGGTTGTCGACAGCTTTGAGCACGCCTTTGCCCATGTAACGACCTTTGTCGCCGTCGCGCAGTTCGAGAGCTTCGTTTTCGCCGGTGGACGCGCCCGAAGGAACAGCCGCACGACCGCAAATGCCGTTTTCGAGGATGACATCTGCTTCGACAGTCGGGTTGCCGCGGGAGTCTACGATTTCACGACCGATAACTTTCGCGATTTTTGCCATTTAAAAATCCCCCTTACGTTAAAACTGAGTTAAAAATCATCTGTCGCACATTATAGCATTTCGGGCACGGTTTGCAAGATATTTTCTAAAAATTTTCAACACGCCGTTACGGTTGACGGCTCGTCGCGCAGACTGAATTCGTTCGAGATTTTTTTAACCGGGTTCACGCTGTGACGGTCATGTATTTAAATTTTGTTCGTTACGTCTGTGAATCATAACGCCGTAAGTTTTTTCACCGAAATATTTCAACGACAGTCGAATCGCCAAAAAATTGTAAGTTTGAGCGCACTTGTTAAATATGATTATAATCTTTACGATGTTGACTCGAAGATTTTGACGTTCGCCGAAGGTTGCGAACTTTGGTCGACAGAAATTCAAGTTCGCGCCCGTCAAGCCGATTTACGTTGCCGTCTGCGAAAAATTTGTGAGGTTGCACGAGATGACTTTTTCGCGAACTTGCCGCGCTGTGGGAACACGCGAACGGCGGACGTTGACTTGACGCGACGTTTCATGCGCGGCTTGACGTTAATTAAAAGATGATTTATTATGCTTCGGATTAATTGTTGATTAAAGCCAACCTTCTCGAATGGAGTTGAATGACTTGCTCAAAATTTTACCGAAATTATTCCCGTTGCTCGCGGTGCTGATTTTCGCGCTGAGTTCCACGGCTTCGGCAATGCCCGAAATCTTCCCGTTAGACCAAGTCAAAAGCGGAATGCGCGGCAAAGCTTACACCGTTGTGGACAATTCGGGCAAGATCGAACAGTTCGACGTGAGCATTGTCGGGCTGACCGACGACGGCAAAGGCTCCAAACGCATGATTATGGCCGAAGCTTCGGGCGAAGTCATCAGACGCACGGGCGGCATCCTGCAAGGCATGAGCGGCAGTCCCGTTTACATTGACGGCAAACTCGTCGGCGCTTTGGCGGCAACGCTCAAAGAGATGAGTCCGTATACTTTTTTTATCACGCCGATTGAAAACATGATTGAACTTTGGAATTTGCCCGACCCGAAAGACGAAGTCAATCACTTCAAAAAAGACGAACCGCCCGCCAAAGAAACTTCCGACGACACGAATTCGGGCGAAAAACCCGCCGATTCGGTTGCGAAAGATGTTGCCGATGTACCTGAAAACGGCGAACAGCCCAAAGTTGAACCTGACGAAACGCAACAACTCGGCGCATTGTATTTGAGCGGCTTTGATTCGGCAGGCGCGGAATTTTTGCGTCGCGAACTGCAACCTTTCGGCTTGAAAGCTCTTGACGCGCCTGTATCTTCGGCTCAACGCGGCGTGCAACTCGATGCAACTTTGGAACCCGGCAGTGCACTCGGCGTCGCCATTGTTTACGGTGATTTTTCGCTCGGCTCGACGGGCACGGTCACCGCCGTTGACGGCAAAAAAATTCTCGCCTTCGGGCACCCGTTCACGCACGCGGGCAACGTCAATTATTTCATGACGGACGCCTCGGTTATCGGCTCGGTTTCGGGCGTCAACGGCAACGGCATGAAACTTGCGGGCATCGGCTACATAATCGGTCGCATCAATCAAGACCGTGAAGCCGGCGTTTCGGGTATTTTGGGCACCTTTCCCGCAGTCGTCCCGATTACCGTGACCGTGCACGACACCGAACTCAACAAGCAGGAAACTTTCAACGCGACAATCGCTTACAATGAAAATCTCGTTCCGAAACTCGGCGCGTCAATCGCCTACACCGCGCTGAGCAAAATGGCGGATTCGCTTGCCGAAAGCACCGTTGACATTGACTTCAACATCAAGACGGACGCAATTTCAAGCGGCGAAATCGCACGCAAGAATATGTTTTACAATCCCTCGGACGTCGGTCAAGTCGCCGTCATTGAACTCATGCAGGCGTTGAATTTAATCTGCTCGAACACCGCCAAAGAATCAAACATTTTCGGCGTGAACGTGAATATTTCTTTCGACACGCAACGGCGCACGGCGTCAATCGTTTCCGTCACGCCCGAAAAGAAAACCGTCAAACCGGGCGAAACGGTTAATTTGACCGTCGAATTGCAACCGTACCGCAAGCCCGTCGAAAAGGTCGTTATGCAATACACCGTTCCTTTGACGGCACGCAAGGGCATTTTGGCTTTGGACGTGCACGGCGGCGCACTCGTACCCGCGAATCAAACTCCCAACCCGAACGAAAGTTGCGAAGACAAAATAAACAACCTCCTCAAGGCCGGCAAGAACAACCAGCTCGTCATTGACATCGGTTCAACGGGCGAAGTCAGATCCGAAAAAGAACTTCGCGCCGACATCGAACGGGCGAAACGAGCGCAGGAACGCCTTAAGCGGCAAGGTCAAACCGTCAAAAAAGTCGACAACAGAGTCGACACGCGCTACATCATCGATAACGTCATGCGCACGACTTTGACCGTCGAAAAGGTTTGATTCCCGCTCACCGACAGCTAAGGAGGACTGAAATTTTGGAGAGACTTATCATAAAAGGCGGCAACCGATTGAGCGGCACCGTTAAAATCAGCGGCGCGAAAAATGCAGTTTTGCCCGTCATTGCGGCGACGCTCCTCGGTCAAGACGGCGAAACTTGTTTGGACGAAGTGCCCAATTTGGACGACGTGCGCACAATCGGCGACGTTTTGCGTTCGCTCGGCGTCAAAGTTCGCCACGAACCCGAAACTTGCAGATTGTTCGTTGACGCCTCGTCGATTGAAAATATCACCGCGCCTTACGATCTCGTTCGCAAGATGCGTGCGTCGTTTTTGATTATGGGACCGCTTCTTGCTCGGCTCGGACAAGCGAAAATTTCACTGCCGGGCGGTTGTGCTATCGGCACGCGACCGATTGACTTGCACCTGAAAGGCTTCGAGGCTCTCGGCGCGAAAATTTCAATCGGGCACGGTTACATTGAGGCCGTCGCTCCCGAAGGCTTGAAAGGCACGCAGATTTACCTGGACTTCCCGTCCGTCGGCGCGACCGAAAATATTTTAATGGCGGCGTCAATGGCCGAAGGTCAAACCGTCATCGAAAATCCCGCGCAGGAACCTGAAATTGTTGACTTGGCAAATTACCTGAACATCATGGGCGCGAAAATTCGCGGAGCCGGTACCAACGTCATCAAAGTTGAAGGCTCACCGAAATTAATCGCACGCGACTACACGATTATTCCCGACCGAATCGAGGCGGGCACGTACATGATTGCCGCCGCAATGACACGCGGTGACGTTTACATTGCAAACGCCATAAGCGAACATCTCAAGCCCGTTATTGCCAAACTCAAAGAGTCGGGCGTTACCGTCATTGAAGACGTTGACGGAATTCGCGTCGTGTG
>JAFVBP010000223.1 GCA_017479925.1 Selenomonadaceae bacterium
ACTTACGGCAAATTCACCGTCAAAGCCAACGACGGACGCGTCTGGACGGTCATGAGCGATTCGAGCATTCGCGCCACCGACACGACAAAGCGTTGCGAATTGGTCACGCCGATTCTGCACTGGAGCGACATTGAGACGTTGCAACAAATTGTTCGCGAATTGAGACACGCGGGCGCACGCGTCAACGAAACTTGCGGAATGCACGTTCACATCGGCGCAAGCGACATGACGGCGGCGCAAATTCGCCACCTGGTCAACATGGTCGCCGGCCGCGAAGAAATTTTCTGCCGCGCCTTGAAAGTTCACGAGACTCGCAGATATTATTGCGCGCCGACGAACGAACGATTCTTGCGCGAACTCAACCGCAAAAAGCCCGACACGCTCGACGAACTCAAAAAAGTTTGGTACGGCGACGGCGGCAGGCACGATTGGCATTACGACGAAACGCGCTACACGATTTTGAACCTGCACGCATTTTCACGAAGCAAACCGTCGAATTTCGCATATTCAACGCATCACTCCACGCGGGCGAAGTCAAAGCGGCGATTCAATTTTGCGCGGCGATGGTTGCCTTCGCGAAAAAATCACGGCGGTCGAGTTACCGCAAAGTCGAAACCGACAACGAAAAATTTGCAATGCGAACTTTTCTGACGCGGCTCGGCATGAACGGCGACGAATTCAAAACGGCACGCTTCCACCTGACGAAAAACCTTGACGGCAACGCGGCTTGGCGATTCGCGGTTTAAACGAACGGACGGGGTGATTTCGGTCGCCCTTGAGGTCGTAGGAGGCGAATTATCATGAAAAATTATCTGGCTTACGGCGCGAACATGAACGTCGACATGATGGCGAAACGGTGCACGGACGCGAAACTTGTCGGCACCGGCACGCTCCAAAATTACCGCCTGATGTTCAAGGGCGAACTGCCGAATTCGTACGGGACAATCGAACCTTGGGACGGCTTCGAGGTGCCGTTCGTGCTTTGGAAAATTTCCGCCGCCGACGAGAAAGCACTTGACCGCTACGAAGGTTATCCGCGGGTTTACCAAAAGCACACCGTCGAGGTTGAGGTCAACGGCGAAAAAGTCACGGCAATGTACTACGCCAAACCCGATACCGAGCGCGTCAATCCCGCTTGCGACCACTACGTCGCCGCGCTTTGGGAGTCGTACGAGTACTTCGGTTTTGACTTGGAGATTCTCAAGCGTGCCCGCGATTTTTCGTGTGGCGATTGTTTTTAATGTTCGTTTTCAAACGTGCGCCGCGTCAAACCTTGAGCGACTTGGAAAGTTTCTTGCGCGAAGTCGGTGACGAAGCCGTTGAGTGGCTTGCCCGCGAAGTCAAAAGTTGGGGCGAATTCAGTTACGCCGAACTTGAAGAACTGATTTTGTCCGGACATGCCGCCGATTTGATTGATTGGCAAAATCGGTACGCCAAAGTCGTCAACGAAAAATTCAATCCGTTGTGGCTTGCGGCGATTGCGCGGGCGTCGTACAATTCAACTCGCGGCAAAATCACAATCGACGATTCCGATCCGCGTGTCAAAGAATTTCTTCGGACACGTGCCGCCGACTTGATTCGGGACTTGTCGGACGAGAGCCGTCGAGCGATTGCCAACGTCATACTTCACGGTCAAGCCGAACATCTCGCGCCGCGTGAAATCGCACGTCAAATTCGCCCGCTGATTGGTTTGAACGCCCGTCAAGCTCAGGCGAACGTCAACTATCGACAACGCGTTTTCAATCGATTAATTGACAACGGACTTTCAATTGACGCGGCGAACAAACGTGCCGACCGTTCCGCAGTCAAATACGCGTCGAAACAACACCGATTCCGCGCCGAAACGATTGTTCATACCGAACTTGCGCGGGCTTACAATCAAGGCGCACACGACGGAATTCTCGCGGCTCAACGCGCAGGTTTGATGAATCATTGCGAAATGGTTTGGTCGACGGCGGGCACCAATCGCGTCTGCGGACGTTGCTTAAGTCTCAAAGACACGGTTGTAGGGCGCACGAACGAAGTCGGAGTTCAACTTCCGCCGTTACATCCGAGGTGTCGTTGTACAATCAGCTACCGCGAAATGACGGACAAGCCGACGTCGCCATTTCAAAGACCCGCGAGAAATCAAGGTGCGTTTTCACATTTGGAAGTATCTTTACAGTTACGAGCAGTCAAGCAACTTTGCCGCAAATACGGCGTTGACATTTCGGACTTGAAGATTAAAATCCAACGCGAAGAGGATTGGCTGAGAAGTTTTTATATGGGCGCGGCGGATCCCAAAGATATAGGCAGAGTGGACTTGTTTCCAAACACTTTTGTCAATGAAGAACAACTTTTGCGCACAGTGATTCACGAAGGTTGTCACGTTAAGCAGTTCAAAAAATACGGCTCAGTTTACGTGCAAGAACACCGCAAGACCATGGAAGACGTGGCCGAAAGATACGAGGATTTCTTTTTCCGAATCGTTAAAAGGAGGCGTGTGAGTTGAGCAATCGTCAAAAATGGATGAACGCCTTGAAGGAATTCGCTAACGGTCGTGAAGCAACTTGCCCTGTTTGCGGCGGACATAAATTTGCCGAAGGTTATCTTGCCTCAAAAACCAACGGCGAATATGGTTGGGGCGCGGTTTGGTGCGAAAATTGCCGCAATGCATTTACTCTGTCGCGAGTTCATTTAACCGAAGAAATGAGCCGAAAAATAGTTTCTTCATTGCCGGATGATTTGAAATTTGTTTGACTGAACACGACGCCTTCGGGCGTTTTTTGATTGGAGCGATTGAATTGTTCTGGGACAGGCAACCGGGCGAAAGTTATCCCGCGTTCGAGGCGTTTCAAACGTTTTTGACGCACAGAAATTATTCGGAAGTAGCCGCGCTGTTGCATAAGTCGCCGACGCTGATCAAACGTTGGGCGCGAATCAATTCATGGCGAACACGGGCGGACGCGTGGGATTCGGAACTCAGCCGTCAAGCACTCGAACGGGCGTCGCAGGACTTCGCGGCAATGGTTGAACGCCAAATCAATATCGGGCGAATGTTGCAGTCACGCGCCGCAAACGCGATTCAAATTTGGAACGGGAGGTGCGACGGTGAATGAGCGACAAAAACGTTTCGTCGATTTTTACGTTCAAACGGGCAACGCCTCCGAAGCGGCACGACTTGCGGGTTACTCGAAACGAATTGCTAATCGAATCGGAACCGAAAACCTGTCAAAACCTGTCATCCGACGCGAAATCGAACGCCGACTTGACGAACTGAAGTCTTCGCGAACCGCCGACACGCAAGAAATTTTGGAGCATTTGACTTCGGTGATTCGCGGCGAAGTGTCCGAGGAAGTCGTCACCAATTCGGGCAAGAAATTCGTCGCCAAAGTCACGGAGCGCGACCGTCTCAAAGCCGCCGAGATGTTGCTCAAAGTTCAAGGTGCCTTCCGCGACAAAATCGACGTGAAGGTTGACACTTCGACGCTGTTCGTTGAAACGTTGCAAAAAATCTGGTCAGATGTTGACGCAAATTCTTAAAACGTTCCGCGACGAGCCGGTCGAATTCGTGCGGAAAATCCTTCGCGCCGAACCTGACGAGTGGCAAGCCGAGGCGTTGAACGCGTTGGCGAATCAAGCCCGCGTCGCAATTCGTTCGGGTCACGGCGTCGGAAAAACCGCGCTTGAAAGTTGGGCAATTTGCTGGTTTTTGTTCACGCGCCCGTTCTGCAAAGTGCCTTGCACCGCGCCGACTCGCGATCAGGTCAACAATATTTTGTGGAGCGAAATTTCCAAGTGGCTCAAGCGTTCCGAATTGTTGACGGAGCTTTTCGAGTGGCAAAAGACGAAAGTTTGTTTCCGAGCGCAACCCGAACGTTGGGCGGCTTTGGCGAAATCGGCGGCGCGACCGGAGAACATGGCGGGCTTTCACGAAACGCATCTGCTGTTCGTGCTTGACGAGGCGAGCGGTATCGACGACGGCATTTTTGAGGCGGTTGAAGGCGCGTTGACAACTTCGGACGCGAAACTTTTAATCTGCGGCAATCCGACGCGAAATTCGGGTTTTTTCAAGCGTGCGTTTTTTGAAGACCGCGAACTTTACGCGACGTTCAAAGTTTCAAGCGCGGATTCAAATCGTGTCGCCAACGAGTATTGTCAACGGCTGATTCGGCAGTACGGCGAAGATTCGGACGTTGTTCGCGTGCGCGTTTACGGCGAATTTCCGAAGACCGAGGCGGACGGCTTGATTGCGCTTGAACTTGTCGAAGCGGCGTCAAATCGCGAACTTGAGCCCGTCGGCGAATTGGTGATTGGCGTTGACGTGGCGCGTTTCGGTGACGACGAAACCGTGATTCAGCCGCGAATTGGAGCTTGCGCGTTGAAGCCCGAAATTTCCCGAAAGGCGAATTTAATGGCAACGGTCGGGCGAATTGTGCGCAAAGTCACCGAACTTATGACGGCTCATAAACTCAATCGTGCGACAATTAACGTCGACGATGACGGCGTCGGCGGCGGTGTCACGGACAGATTGCGCGAAGTTTTCGCCGAAAAAAATCTTCGCGTCACGGTCAACGGCTGTCACAACGGCGGCAAGGCTCACGATCCGCATTATGCGAATTGGGCGACCGAAACGTGGTTTGCGCTGCGTGACCGTTTCGTTTCGGGCGACATTTCAATTCCGCGTGACGAAGTTTTGACGGCGCAACTTTCGACGCGAAAATATCAGCTCACGTCAAGCGACAAGTTGATTTTGGAAGACAAACGCAGTTACAAACGCCGCTGTTCGCGAAGTCCCGACCGTGCTGACGCGCTGGTTTTGGCTTTTGCGCCGTCGAATTCGACTTCGATGCCGCCGCAATTTCCGCTCGTGAATTCTTACTGGAGGTAACATGGACAGAGAACTTGGTCGCGTCGGCGCGAAACGTTACGGCGGGCTTTTTTACGAAGAATTTCTGCCCGAATTGCGCGGGATTCGCGGCGTGCGCGTTTACGAAGAAATGTCCGAAAACGACGACGTTTGCGGCGCAATTTTGTTCGCGATTAAAATGCTGATTCGGCAGGCAAGTTGGAGCGTTCAAACCGCGTCATCACGCGAAATTGACCGTCAAGCCGCCGAGTTTGTCGAGAGCTGTTTACACGACATGCAGTCAACGTGGACGGATACCGTGTCCGAAATTTTGAGTTTTTTGGCGTACGGTTGGAGCGTTCACGAAATCGTTTACAAGCGTCGCATGGGTCAAAAGAAAAATCCGCAGCTCGAATCGAAA
Organism: Selenomonadaceae bacterium; assembly: GCA_017479925.1. Lineage (GTDB taxonomy): Bacteria > Bacillota > Negativicutes > Selenomonadales > Selenomonadaceae > Quinella. The sequence continues at coordinate 5,250 of JAFVBP010000223.1, forward strand.
TTCGACGACGGGCTAATCGGTTGGCAGAAACTTCCGATTCGCTGTCAAGAAAGTTTGTACGAATGGGAATTTGATTCGCACGACAACTTGACGGCTTTCGTTCAAATGCCCGCGCCCGATTTTCAAATCATACGGATACCCGTCGAAAAATTGTTGCTGTTTCGTACCGAATCGCGAAAAGACAATCCCGAAGGTCGCTCGATTTTGCGAAACGCTTATCGCTCGTGGTACTTCAAAAAGCGCATTCAAGAGATCGAAGGCATCGGCGTCGAACGCGATTTAGCCGGCTTTCCCGTGCTGATTGCGCCCGAAGGTATCGACATTTGGTCGCCGCAGAACGCCGCTTTGCTCAAGACTTGCAACGATTTTGTGTCGAATATTCGCCGTGACGCGCTCGAAGGCTTGACAATTCCCGCAGGTTGGGAACTGAAACTGCTTTCGACGGGCGGAAGTCGCCAATTTGACACCTCAAAAATCATCGAACGCTACGACACGCGCATTGCAATGACGGTTTTGGCGGACTTTTTGTTCCTCGGACATGAAAAATCGGGCAGTTGGGCACTCTCAAGCGACAAAACCGAACTGTTTTCGATGGCAATCGGCGCATATCTCGACATTATTTGCGAAACTTTCAACCGAAAGGCAATTCCCGCGCTGATTGAAATTAACCGCAAAAATTTCAACGGAGCCGATTATCCGCAACTCGTGCACGGCGATATCGAAACTCAAGACTTGGCGAAGCTCGGCACGTTTTTAAAAGACATGTCGGGTATCGGTTTAATCACGCCCGACGACGAACTCGAAGAATATTTGCGCGAACAGGCGGGCTTGCCGACGAAGGTCGACGCTGATGTTTAAGTTCAGAAAAGCCCGTGGCGACGCGATTTTGAACGACTTGGGAAGTTTCCTTCGCGAAGTCGGCGACGAACCGATTGAGTTTTTGACGCGAACTTTCGACGATTGGCGGACAATTTCTTACGCCGAACTCGAAGACTTGATTTTAGCCGGGCGACTTCAAGATTTGATTGACTGGCAACAGCGTTACGCCGAATTCGTCAACACGAAACTCAACCCGCTTTGGTTGACGGCGATTCAAGTTGCGGCTTACAATTCAACTCGCGGCAAAATCACAATCGACGATTCGGATGTCCGTGTCAAAGATTTTCTTCACCAACGTGCAGGCGAACTGATTACGCAGCTGTCCGACGAATCGAAACGCGCCGTCGCCAACGTCATACTTCGCGGTCAAGCCGAACATCTCGCGCCGAAAGAAATCGCACGTCAAATTCGCCCGTTAATCGGATTGAACGCCCGTCAAGCTCAAGCGAACGTCAACTATCGGCAACGCGTTTTCAATCGATTAATCGACAACGGACTTTCAATTGACGCGGCGAATCAACGTGCCGACCGTTCCGCAGTCAAATACGCGTCGAAACAACACCGTCAACGCGCCGAAACTATCGTTCACACCGAACTTGCGCGGGCTTACAATCAAGGTGCTCACGACGGAATTTTGGCGGCAGTTCAAGCCAAATTGATGAATCATTGCGAAATGGTCTGGTCGACAGCCGGCACAAATCGTGTCTGCGGACGTTGCCTTTCGCTCAAAGATACCGTTGTCGGTCGCACGAACGAGCAAGGCGTTCAACTTCCGCCGCTTCATCCGCGTTGTCGGTGTACAATTATTTATCGCGAAGTCGCCAAACCGTTGACTTCGCCCGCAAGAAATGGTAATGTCGGC
>JAFVBP010000224.1 GCA_017479925.1 Selenomonadaceae bacterium
ACATTTGCGGCATCGTGGCAAGCCGCGTCGACCGAAAGGTTACGTCTCCAATCGCGGCAAAATACCAATCGGAAACGAACTGTCGGCGCGTCCCGTCGAGGCTCTCGAACGCAGTCGATTCGGTGATTGGGAAGTCGACACCATTGTCGGCTATAAAACGGCGATGATTGAGGCTTTGCGCGGTCAATCGGTACAATCGATAACGCCAGATCGCGGCAGAGAATTTCAACTGCACGGCGAAATAACGGCGATTTTGGGCGTAGAGTTTTACTTCCCGCCGCCGCATCAACCTTGGCAATGCGGTACCAACGAGAGCACCAACGGCTTACTTCGTGAATATTTTCCGAAAGGTTACGACTTCATCCACTATTTTGCACTTGACTTGACTATTCAAATGCCAAAAAAAGACGCGCCTGCGCGACGCGGCGACCGTCATCCATGACGGTCGATTACCGTCGCGGTGTCGTCAGCGACGAAGTTTTTCAATCAATTTGACGATATTGGCGAGTTGAATGTTACTTTTCTTTTGGCGCAAAAGACCCGCTTTGAAAGCGGGAGAACAATTTGTTGCCGTCTCGCCAATCGAAGCGAACACGCCAAACCAAATTGGATGCAACGTCCACGTTGCCAAAAGAAAACAGCCTGCTGCGATACATCGTGTATCGCGGCGCAGGCGAGCGGTCGTCATCCATGACGACCGGTGTTACGTCAGCGACGAAGCCGTTCAATCAATTTGACGATATTGGCAACCGTCTCGCCCGCTTTAAAAGCGGGGGAACAATTTGGTCAGCCGATTCGCAACCGAAGTTTTTCAATCAATTTGACGATATTGGCAACCGTCTCGGAAATGTTTTTCGAGGCGGTTTCTTTTTGCATTGCCTGCGACAACGTCACGGGCGAACGCAAAATCGCAAATGCCGCATCAAGTCCCGCGTCGTCCGAAATGTCCGCGACAGAGCCGCCCAAGCCGACCGTCAAAATCTTCGGATTGAGCCGTTTGGCAAGTTTGGCGACACCCGACGGAGCTTTACCTTGCGCGGTTTGGAAGTCGAGCCGACCTTCGCCCGTGAACAAAACATCAGCCGATTTCAAGTCGTCGGCAATGTCGAGCGCGTCCAAAACCAATTCGACGCCGGAAACGAGTTCGCCGCGCAAAAACGTCCGAAACGCGAAACCGAGACCGCCCGCCGCACCGTCGCCCGCCGCAGAAATTTTTTCGAGCCGCAGAAACTTCGCCGACAGTTCGCCGAAATTTTTAATCTGCGCGTCCATCGTCTTGACAATTTCGGGCGTCGCGCCTTTCTGCGGACCGTAAACCGCCGAGCAACCGTTTTCGCCCGTGAGCGGATTGGTCACGTCGCAGGCGATTCTGAACGTGCAATCGCGCAATTCGGCGGGAACGTTCGTGTCGTCAATCGCGGCGACGTTCGCCAAATCGCGCCCGAAAATCCCGCACGGATTGCCGTTCGCGTCCGTGAATTTGAAGCCCAACGCCGTCAACATGCCGAGCCCGCAGTCATTGGTTGCCGAGCCGCCGATTCCGACGACGAAATTTCGACAGCCGTCACGGAGCGCGTGCAAAATCATTTCACCGACGCCGTAAGTTGTCGTGTTGAGCGGGTTGCGAAGATTTTCGGGCACGAGCGTCAAACCTGCCGCGCTTGCCATTTCGACGACAGCCAAACTTTTCGCGGGCACTTCGCCGAATTGCGCAGAAATTTTTTGACCGAGCGGGTCGCACACGTTGACGGATTTCAAGTGCCCGCCGAGACCCGCGATTATCGCTTGACAGGTGCCTTCGCCGCCGTCAGCCAACGGAAAAATCTTCACGTCGGACAGCGGTGACACGGACAAAATTCCGTCGCGAGCCGCAGTGCCCGCCTCCAAACCGCTCAAGCTGCCTTTGAGGCTGTCAATCGCCACGATGATTTTCATGTCACGAACCTCCAAAATTTTTGCGACGATTATATCACGTCGACGTTGCAACGCGAAAATTGACCGCCGTTGTTGACGAAAATTTTCTGCATGCCGTCGACGACGTGAATAGTCGCTTTCAAAGCGGTCGACGAATTTCGGCTTGACGGTGATTGTCCGAATCAACATCGACAAAGACAACATTGCCCGCGTCGACGAGTTGCTTGACGTGCTTGCCGAACGAATCAATCTGCGCGAAGACTTGAAAATCGATTTCGGGCAGGTTGCGGCTTATAACGAAGTTTGCAAGTCATTACGCGAATTCGTTTGTCGTCGACAATCGCGGAGAGCTTTATCGCTGTTGGAACCATGTCGGCAACCTGAAAATGTCAAGCGGCAACGTCAACGACGGCGAAAATCTCACCTTGGAGCGAAATTATCTGTCGTGGATTCAGTGGAACCCGATTCGTCACCCGAAGTGCCGCGAATGTTTGTTTCCGCTCCCGTGCCCGATTAAGTAAACCGACGTTCGCTTCAAACGACAACAAAAATTCCCCGTCACTCAAAACGAGCGGCGGGGATTTTTCGTTTGCGACGGGTCAACAAACTTATTCGGCTAAAAGTTTCTCGAAGTCGTCTTCGGACAAAATTTTGACGCCGAGCGTTTGCGCTTTGGTAAGTTTGGAGCCGGGCTTTTCGCCGACGATAAGATAATTCGTCGCTTTGGTGACGGAATTTTTGACGATGCCGCCGCGTTCCGTCAACAGGGCAGCCGCCGCGTCGCGTTTGTAGTTGGCAAGCGTGCCCGTCAGAACGAAAACTTTGCCCGCAATCGGCGAAGTTTCGTCGAAAGTTTTTTGTTCGGTCTCAACGGTGAGTCCCATGTCAATCAACTCCTCAAGAATTTTTTGGTTGTCGGTGTCGTCGAAGAATTCTTTTACGCGTTGCGCGGTTTTTTCGCCGATGTCGGGCACAAGCTGAAGTTCGTCAACCGTCGCACGCGAAAGTTTGTCGAAGCCGCCGAAATGTCGAATCAAGTCAGCCGCCGCCGCAGATCCGACGCCGAAAATGCCCAAGCCCGTCAACAAACGTGCGGGCGAATTTTTTTTGCTTGCGGCAATGGCGTCTAAAATCTTGTCGGTCGCCTTCGCGAGTCCGAAAATTTTCAGCGTCAAAAGTTCGTCGCGATGTTCGTGCAGGCGGTAAATGTCGGCGACGTTTCGGACAAAGCCCGCGTCAATCAACTTCGGCAGTGACGTTTCGCCGAGACCTTTGATGTCCATTGCGTTGCGTCCGACGAAATTCAGCAGATGATTTTCCAGCTGCGCGGGACAATTCGGGTTGACACAGCGCACGTCGACGGCGTCATCTTCGCGTTCGAGTTCATGACCGCAAACGGGGCACGTGTCGGGCAACTTGTACGGCGCGGAATTTTCGGGACGTTTCGAGGTGACGACGCCGCTGACCCGCGGAATAATTTCGCCCGACTTGTAAACGCGAATCGTGTCGCCAATTCGCACGTCAAGCCCGTCAATGAAATCTTGATTGTGCAAAGTCGCACGTTCGACTTTGGTGCCGTTCAAGTTGACCGCGTCGAAAATCGCCGTCGGAGTAATTCTGCCCGTGCGTCCGACGCTCAACTCAATGTCGCGCAAAATCGTTTCGCGTTCGACGGGCGGATATTTGTACGCCACAGCCCAACGCGGGAACTTTGAAGTCGCGCCGAGAATTTCGCGTTGGGCGAAGCTGTTGACCTTGACGACCGCGCCGTCGATGTCGTAATCGAGCTTGTCGCGACGCGTGCCGATGTCCTCAATCGCCCGCCAAACTTCGTCGAAATTTTTGCAGACCGCGTAGTTGCTGATGATTTTGATGCCGTTGCGCGCCATGAATTCGTAAGCGGCGGTGTGACTGTCGAGTTCGTGCCCGTCGATTTTCTGCAGGTTGAAGACGAACATTGACAACTTGCGTTCGCGGACAATTCGGCTGTCGAGTTGTCGAAGCGTGCCCGCCGCGCAGTTTCGGGGATTGGCGAAAGTTTTCAAGCCGAGCCGTTCCTGACGGGCGTTCGTCGACAGAAAATTTTCCCGCGTCATGTAAACTTCGCCGCGAATTTCGAGATATTTTGGCGCGTAAAGCAAATGTTGAATCACGTCGTCGATAACGCGGGCATTTTCGGTAACGTCTTCGCCTTGATTAACGCCGTCGCCGCGAGTGATCGCCTGCTTGAGTTCGCCGTCGACGTAACGCAGAGCCAAACTCAAGCCGTCGATTTTTTCTTCGACGACGAATTCAACTTCGCCGAGCTTGTCGATTGTGTCGTTGACGAAATTTTCAACGTCGCCGCGATTGAACACGTCCTGAAGCGACAACATCGGCACGTCATGCGCAACGAGTTTGCCCGCCGTGCGACGAGCCGCTCCGCCGACGGTTTGAGTCGGTGAAGTCGCCGTGACGAATTCGGGATAAGCCTCTTCGAGTTCGCGAAGGCGCGTCATGAGTTTGTCGTACTCTTCGTCGGAAATTTCGGGCGCGTCGAGTTCGTAATACTTGCGATTGTGGCGGCGGATTTCCTTACGCAGTTGCAAAATTTCAGATTTGACTTGCGAAATGTCCATGTCTGTCACCTGCCGAGTTAGTTGATAGTGGTTAGTGGTTAGTGGTTAGTTGTTCCGACACCTTTAAATTTTGTCAATCGGCGCGACTTTGAGTCCGAGAACTTTTACGCCGATTTCGGGGTTCGCGAACGAAATTGTTATCGTTTTGGCGTCAACGTCCATGACCGTGCCGAGTCCCCACTTGCGGTGATTGACTTGTTCGCCGACGTGCCAACTTGTGACGGGCGCGGAAGTTTTCTTCGACACGGGAATTGTCACACGGGCGGGACGAAAAGCCGTCGGCGGCGTGTAACTGCGACGCGTGTAATTTTGACTGCGCGGATTGTTCAAGTTGACGGTTTCGAGAAATTCCGGCGGAATTTCGTCAACGAAGCGCGAAATTTCCTGGTCGCGTTCTTTGCCGAAAACCATGCGCTTATCGGCGGCGGTGAGTATGAGTTTCTTTTTGGCGCGAGTCATTGCGACGTAGCAGGCGCGGCGTTCCTCCTCAATTTCGGCTTGACTGAAGGCGTACGAGTGCGGCAAAAGACTTTCTTCCATGCCCGCGACGAAAACGACGGGAAACTCCAAACCTTTGGCGGCGTGAATCGTCATCATCTGCACGCGTGATTCTTCGGTGTCGGTCGCGTCCAAATCGGTTATCAGCGCGACGTGATTCAAAAAATCTCCGAGCGAGTTGCTTGAATTGCTCTTGCTGAAATCTTCGGCGGCACTGACGAATTCGCCCAAATTTTCGAGCCGTGCGGCGTTTTCGACTGCGGTACCTTCGTCGACCGAATGAAGCATTTGCAGGTAGCCCGACTCGTGAAGCACAATTTCAATCAGCTTTTTGAGCGAAGACGTTTTCGCCAGCTCCGTGAACATGATGATCATCGACGCGAAGTTTTGTATTTTTTGGCGGAACTTCGGTGTCAGCGACGGCACCTGTGCAAGCCGATTTCGGTCGCGGATGACTTCCATAATCGACAAGCCCGATTCGGCGGCGAATTCGCGCAGGCGATTGAAATTCGTTTGACCGAGTCCGCGCTTGGGCACGTTGACGATTCGCGTCAAATGAACGTCGTCGCGCAGATTGTCAATGACGTGCAGGTACGCGAGAATGTCTTTGATTTCCTTGCGTTCGTAAAAGCGCAGTCCGCCGATAATCACGTACGGAATTTCTTCGCGGATAAATCGCTCTTCAAACAGGCGCGATTGCGAATTCGTGCGGTACAAAAGCGCGATGTCTTTGTACATGAAATTTTGTCCAGTGACGAGTCGTTGAATTTCTGACGCGACGATTGCGGCTTCAACCTTGTCCGCGGCACAGTGCAGGAATTTGATTTTGTCGCCGCGTTCGTTCTGCGTCCAAAGAGTTTTGTCCTTGCGCTCAAAATTGTTGGCAATGACGGCGTTGGCACCGTCCAAAATATTTTTCGTCGAGCGATAATTCTGTTCGAGCTTGACAACCGTCGCTTGCGGATAATCGTGCTCAAAATTCAAGATATTTCGCATGTCCGCGCCGCGCCAACCGTAAATTGACTGATCCGCGTCACCGACAACGCAAATGTTTTGATACTTGTCCGCCAAAAGTTTCGTCAAGACGTACTGCGCCTCGTTGGTGTCCTGGTACTCGTCAATCAAAATGTAGCGGTAGCGTTCCTGATATTTTTCGAGCACGGCGGGATATTTGCGAAACAGTTTGACGGTGGTGAAAATCAAGTCGTCGAAGTCAAGCGCGTTGTTTTCGCGAAGTTTTTTTTCGTAGAGTTCGTAAACCGCAGCGACGTTTTTGCCGAAGTCGCCGCCTTGTCGCGATTTCAATTCCCGAAAGTGGGCCGCGTCAATCAAAGCGTTTTTCGCGTCGGAGATTCGCCCTTGAAAAGCCGTGACTTTGTCGGGGTCGAAATTAAGTTCGCTCATGCACTGTTTGAGCAACGTTTTGGCGTCGGAGGCGTCGTAAATCGCGAAGTTCGAGTTAAACTTGCCCGTGATTTCGATTTCGCGTCGCAAAAGCCGTGCGCAGAAGCTGTGGAACGTGCTTAGCCAAACGTTTTGGGCGGGCGTGCCGATTAATTTTTGTGCGCGGGACTTCATTTCGTTGGCGGCCTTGTTCGTGAAGGTTATCGCCAAAATTTTCCACGGCGCGACACCGCAGGCGATTAAATTTGCAATTCGGTAAGTCAAGACGCGGGTTTTGCCGCTGCCTGCGCCCGCGATTACGAGAAGCGGTCCTTCGAGACAGTCGACAGCCTTGGCTTGTTGTGGATTGAGTTCGGCGAAGATGTCTTTGCGGTCAAAAAAATTTTGCTCAAGATTCAAAAGAGCGTCCTCCTTTCGTCTTGAGCAATTATATCGTCAAAAATGTTTTGCGCAACTTTGGCGGTTTGTGTTACTTTTCTTTTGGCGCAAAAGAAAAGTAACCAAAAGAAAACAGCCCGCAGGTGATACATCCTGTATCAACTGCGGGCGGCCGTCATCCATGACGGCCGAATTTACCGTTGCTGTCGGTTGACGGCCGGATTTACCGTTGCGATTGTTCACGCGGCGGTGTTGGTCGACAGGCTGTAGTAAACTCCGCGGCGCGCCATCAAGTTTTCGTGCGTGCCTTCTTCGGTAATGTTGCCGCGTTCGAGGACGAGAATTCGATTGGAATTTCGCACGGTCGCCAAGCGGTGAGCGACGGTTATCGTCGTGCGGTTCTGCGAAAGTTTCTGCATTGCGCGTTGAATTTGACGTTCGGTTTCGTTGTCGAGTGCGGAAGTCGCCTCGTCCAGAATCAAAATTTTCGGGTCGCGCAGGAACATGCGGGCGATTGCCAAACGTTGCTTTTGCCCGCCGCTCAACTTCACGCCGCGTTCGCCGACGAAAGTGTCGTAGCCGTTCGGCAAAGCGGCAATGAAGTCGTGAGCTTCGGCAAGTTTTGCCGCCTCGACAATTTCAGCGTCAGTGGCATCGGGTCGCCCGTAAGCAATATTGTCGCGCACGGTCGCCGAAAACAGAAACGTGTCCTGCTGAATCATGCCGACTTCGCGTCGCAGGCTGTCGGTCTTGACGGTTTTAATGTCGCGCCCGTTGATTGAAATTTTGCCGCCGTCGAGGTCGTACATGCCGAGCAAAAGTTCGCACAAAGTCGTTTTGCCGCCGCCGGTCATGCCGACAATTCCGACGTGTTCGCCCGGCGCAATGCTCAAGTTAAAGTCGCTGAAAATCGGCGCGTCAGGAACGTAGCCGAAATTGACGTGCGAAAACTCAATCGATTGTTCGTCGACGCTGCCTTCAATTTGTGCGACGCGGTCAACGGACAGTTCGCTTGATTCGGGCAGGCTCATCAGTTCGCGGTAACGGTCGACGCCCGCCATGCCGCGCTGATACGTTTCGGTCAACATCATCAGCTGAAACACGGGACGCATGCAAAGCATCATGTACAGCAGGAACGCCACCAGGTCGCCGACGGTCATCAAGCCGAAAGTTATCAGCACGCCGCCGAGGACGATTATCGCCAAGTTCATCACGTTGGAAAAAAAGTCAACGCCGCCGTGAAGTTTGCCGACGGTTCCGAACGATTTTTCCTGCACGGACAGAAGATTTTCGCCCGCACGCAACATTTTGGCAAGTTCGCGTTCTTCCGTGTTGAAAACTTTGACGAGGCGAATTCCCTGCAGGCTTTCGGAAATTTGTCCGCTTAAATCGCCTGTGTTTTCGCGTGCCCGCATGAAAAGTTTTTTCATGTTGGCGTTGAGTTTGATCGTCGTGACGGTTTTGACAATCAGCAACGTCGTCACCACAAGCGCAAGTTGCCAATTCAGCCAAAACAGCAACGCCGTCGAGCCGAGCAAAGTTATCGCGCAGGTTACGAGCAGGTGCGGGATTGCGAACATCAAGTTGCCGACTTCGGACAGGTCGTTGACGAGCCGCGACAGCAGTTGACCGCTTTGCGCGTTGTCGTAAAACGAATAGCCCATCCGCAGCAGGTGACGGAAAAGTTTTTCGCGCATTGCGAATTCGATTCGTGCGCCCATTGTACGCCCGACGGTTTCGATTTTGACGTTGAGCCGATAACTTGCCGCGTACAGCGTGAGGAGTGCGCCCGCCGTCAAAAGCATTTCGGTCGAGATGCCGTGCGGTAAAAGTTCGTCCGTGAGCCGCCGAATCAACATCGGCGACGCCAGGGCGATACCGGCTCCGACGAGTGAACCGATTGCCACGAACGCGAAACTTTTTTTGTGCGACGCGTAAATTTCCGCGAAAAATTTTCCGTCCTTGAACACAGCGAAAACCTCCTCACGTTGCGGGGTCGTCAATAAAATTCTTCGTCTTCCTGGCTGATGAGCCGTTCCAAACGGTCGCCGATTTTTAACAGTGCCTTGCGCAAAGTTTCGCGTTCGACTTCGCTCAAGTCGGCGAACAATTCTTCGTAGTCGGGCTTTTTGAGCTGAAACGATTCGCCTTTTTCGGTCAGTTCGACAATCAACGCACGCTTGTCCGTCGGGGAACGGTGCCGCTCAATGTAGCCGTTCGCTTCGAGTTTCTGCAACAGTTCGCCCAAAGACTGCGGTCGAATGTCCAGAATGAATCCGAGTTCTTTTTGGCTGATGCTGTTCATGCGGCGCAGTGCCGTCAAAATTCGCCCTTGACCTTGTCGCGGGTCGAGTCCGCCGAAATTTTTGCCGTACCACGCCATGTGATAGCGGTGCATCAAGTGATGCGTCTCCAGAAAAGTTTCCGTTAAGTTTTGTGTGGCGTCCATGTCCTACACCTCCGAGAGTTTTAAAGGTACCTTGCGACGCAAATAATACACGGTACCCCGAAAGCAGTCAAGGGGGTTACGATTTTTTTAACCGAAAGTTTACCGTCGAAGTAACTGCGTCACGTCGCCGAACGATTTCAATCAATGCGCGTGACTTTGAAATTGCCGGCAGCCGCGATAATTTTTTCGTCGGTAACGGCGCAATTTCTGTCCGTGAAAACTTCGATAAAATTCTTGTCCGCACGATAAACCGCGTCCGTCACGTCGTCGAGCGACTTCAACTTGTCGGCGACTAACGTTTGAGCTTGAGCGGGCGCGTCGACGTAAACGACTTTGTAATCGAGCCGTTCAATCTTGAAAATTACGGGACGGGTGCCGTCGTTGCAACAAGCGATCATCAAATGTTCGTCGTTCGTCCAGCCACGCATGATTGAGCCGCCCTGCAAAGCCGTGTAAACGTAGCGACTGAAACAATCCCACGCTTCGGAACAGTGTGCGCCTTTGCCTTGCGTCCAAAAAGTGTCCTCGTCGCCGTAACGCTCAAAAATGTACTCCGTGCCGACTTCGTAAAACGGACACGCGCCCGAATTCGGGTCTTCGAGATACTTCGCCTGCAGGTCACCGAAAACTTTCTTGCCGATAACCGTCAACTTGCACTTGTACTGCATGTCGTTCAACTCCTCAAAAAAAATTCCGTCGCGAAGACGGCTTAAAACTCAAATGAATAACTCCGTGACGAAAACGACCGTGCAACAAAGCAGCGCGACTTTGAACAGACTTGCGCCGAACCACGCCGCCGAAATGCCCGCGATAAGTGCAAGCGTGCCCGACAGTTGCGATTGCGTTGCGTGAATTATCGCGGGGAATGTCATTACCGCAAGCGTGACATACGGCACATAATGCAGGAACGAGCGCACCGTCCGATTTTTGATTTCGCCGCGAATCAGCGTCAACGGCAGGATTTTTATCGCCAACGTCACCGCGCTTGCGACCAAAATGTAAACGTTAATATCGTGTGTCAATCGTCGTCACCCTTAGAACTGCAATTAGGAATTTGGAATTGGGAATTAGTAATTGTTACCGACCGCTACGGTAAATCGCAAACGTAACCGACCGTCAACTGCAATGCGTAATGCTTAATGCGTAATGACAACGTTTCGGTACGATACACACCGACCGCCGTCGATAATCGCCGTTGCCGAATCCGCGTCAATCGTCGTCATGAATCGGAAATAGAATTGCCGCCGCGCCCGCAATTAAAAGCGTCAACGCGATTGTCCTGTTGCCCGCCGAAACTTCGGGGAAAAATTCTGCGGCAAGCCAACTCAACGCGAAACTTGCGACGACCGCCGCGCCGATAATTTTGTCTTTGCGTGCAGGCGGAATAATCACCGCCAAAAACATGCCGTAAAGCGCGACGGACAATGCACTCACCGCCGACGGCGAAAAAAAATTCCACGCGACGATACCGCAAGCCGTGCCCAGCGACCAACCGGGCAACGCGGTCAACATCGCGCCGTAATTGTAAAACGGATTGAGCCAACGTCCGCTGCGTGCGATTGCAATGCCGAAAATCTCATCCGTCACGTCGAAGCCGACAAAAATTCTGTGATAAAACGGCGTGTCGGGCGAAAATTTTTGACTCAAAACCGCGCTCATCAAGACGTAACGGGCATTTGCCACCAGCGTCAACAGGGCGATTTCCAGATACGGCGCGTCCGAACCGATAACCGTAAAAGCCGCGTATTCGCCTGCCGACGCGTTGTTGAGCAGACCGATTACGAAACCTTGCAACGGACTCAGCCCGACAGCTTTGGCAACGATTCCCAACGAAAATCCGACAACGAAATATCCCAAACCAATCGGCGTGCCGTCGCGAAAACCGTCCATCAACGCTTGCCGATTTTCAGTCGTCATAGAAAATCAAACCGTCACTTTCGAGTTGTTCGCGAAGCCCGCGCATGAAAATTTTGCCGGGGTCGGTCTTGACTGCGTAATAATCCGGCACAAGTTCAATGTACAGCCCGCTTGCCCGCGCCGCGTCCTGCTGATAGTGCCCGAAAACGTATTTAATCGTCGGATACTTCGCGTGCAGATATTTAATCAGACGAACATTGGCGGCAAGTTGAGCCTCGGTCAAATCTTCGTGCCCGTCGCAGCCGCCGACGTTTTCAATGCCGATTGCGCAGTGATTGTAGCCGATTGCGTGTCGAGCAAGATTCGTTTCGGGCATGAGCCGCACAATCGTGCCGTCACGGTCAACCAGAAATTGCGACGCGACGTTGAGTCTGCCTTCGTCGTCGTCCATTTCTTCGGCGGAAAAATATTTCCAATTCGATTCGAGCGTGCCGAACGCCGTCCAGTGAACAACGACAGCTTGCGGGACAATTTGGCGAACGACTTTGCCGTAATGTTTGAGCGTGTACTCGTCGCCCAATTCGTCGCGGTGTTCGCTCCACGGAATGAACTTGTCGACGAACGGCAATTCTTCCGCGTGAACGTTCGCAGTCAAAAAAATCGCCGCCGCGCAGATTGTCAACAGAAAAATTTTCAAGATACCCTCCGTGAAATGTCTTCGAGATATTTTTTCAACAGCGTCAACATGTCCCGCAAAGTTTCGCAGTCTCGTGCGTTCAGCTCCGGAAACGTGTAGTTTTGAAACTTCGGGCTGAAAATCGGGTAACGAACTTTGTTGTGCAACAGCGAAAAATTTGTGTCGCGAAAGACTTGATTTTTCAACTGCGCGTTCAGCTGGTTGAACAGCGATTCGTCGTTGCCCGTGCAGACTTTGAACAGCAAGTTAAGCGACTCGTCAAGCGAATGCCCCATTGTCTTGCGCAATTCGTCGGCGAAATGCGGATTCGTCACGTTGATTTTTTTCGCAATGCAATACTTGATGTGTTTCTCCATTGACTGAATGAAAAAATATCCCGACTGGTTGAACAGCTGTTTTTCGCACAGCGCGACGGCCGCTTCTTCGTCAGCGTTTGCGATTTCCAAATATTTTTCCGCTGCGGTGAAGCTGTCGTCGATAATTTTTCGCTTGCCGAGTTGCATCGTCAAACCTCCGCGAAAACTTTACTGAAACATGTCCATGACGCGCCCGACGTAATTTTGAGTTTCGACGTAAGGCGGAATGCCTCCGTAGCGTTTGACGGCGTTGGGACCCGCGTTGTACGCCGCGACCGCAAGCTCAACGTTGCCGTCGAAGGTGTCAAGCATCTGCTTAAGGTAAATCGTGCCGCCCAAAACGTTTTCGTTCACGTCGTAAGGATTGACGCCCAAAGCCTGCGCGGTTTCGGGCATGAGTTGCATGACGCCGATAGCTCCGACGGGCGAAATTTCGTCTTGATTCATGTTCGATTCTGCAGTAGCGATTGCGCGGACAAGTTGCGGGTCAACGCCCTGCTCAACCGCGGTCTGCATGATTAAATCTTCGACGGGCACAAGTTCGGCGTCGTCCGCGGCGTAAATGTCGTCGGGAATTTTCGTGTCGCGGTCGGGAATTGCAAGTTCGCCGTCGGGCACGTCGACGCGTTCAATCTGCGGCGAAGTTTGTTGCGGGCGACGTTGACTTTCGGGCGAAATTTCGGGCAGTTGAACTTTGTCGCTCTGTTCGGGGACAGGTTGATTTTGCGGCTGTTCGATCTTTTCGGCTTGACGCAGTGCTTCGGCGACTTTTGCCGCGTTGACGATGTCGTTTTCGTTGACGGGTTGCATTGAGCCGGGCGGTTTCTGCGTGTCGGGAACCGAATTCGTCGGTTGTGTCGGATTGACGGTGATACTTGCCTGTCGCTGAATTTCGCGTTCAAGCGTCGTTTGGAAATCCGCGCCCAAATTGCCGACGCCGATTTTGTCTTCGATTGCCGCGATACGACGTTTAATCTGGTCAATGCGCCGCGTCAAGTCCGTGCGTCCGACCGGCTGAATGCTTTCAATGTCAATCAATGTTCGTCATCCTTTCGTAGGAAATAAATTGTTGCCGACGTGTTGTCCGCGACCGTTGCCGTCGACGAGTTGTCCGAGACTTTTACCGCCGCATGTGCAGTTGCAGGCCGATTTCGTCAAGCAATTTTTGCTCCTCGAACAAAACCTGCTCGTTGTATTCGCGCCGCCGCTTGTCTTTGAGCTGCTCGATGCTTTTAAGGTACGTCATCAGCTGCATTAAAATCTTGAGCTTCTGCTGCTTGTCCTGCGTCGCCTTCAAAATGACCTGTTGCTGTTCCTCGATTTGGTTGCGTTTCCAGTTGAAGAAACTGTTGTACATCATGATTGTGCCGACGGTGACGGTTTTGCCTTCGCCCGTGAGTTCGGCGAATTCGGCTTGACCGTCCTGCAGTTCGCGCATTAAAACTTGCAACTTGGCGCGGCACTCTTCCAAATGTCGGCTTGCTTCGGCGAATTTCAATTCGGCGTCGTCTTTTTTGCGCTGAGTGACTTTCAACAGCGTTTCAAGCTGGAATTTGAATTTCTTCATGTCGATTAACCGCTAACCGCTAACCACTAACCACTAATCTTGATGAGTTTCTTTTTGGTGACGTCGTAAGTGTCGACCTCAAAAATGCCTTGGCAGAGGAATTCGTTAATCGCGTCGATTTTGCTTATCGCTTCGTCGATTCGCTTGCTGGAGCCTTTGACGTACGCGCCAATGTGAATTAAATCTTCGGCGTCTTTGTAAACCGCCATCAACGCACGCATGTTCTGCGCGGCTTTGAGATGTTCGGGCGAAACGACTTCGTTCATGACGCGGCTGACGCTTCCGAGCACGTCAATCGCGGGGAAGTGATTCTGCGCGGCGATTGACCGACTTAAAACAATGTGCCCGTCGAGGATTGAGCGCACGGCGTCCGCAATCGGCTCGTTCATGTCGTCGCCGTCGACCAAAACCGTGTAAATGCCCGTGATTGAACCCGTGTCCGACGTGCCCGCACGTTCCAAAAGACGCGGAAGTAATGCGAAAACCGACGGCGTGTAACCTCGTGTCGCGGGCGGCTCGCCGATTGTCAAACCGACTTCGCGTTGAGCCATTGCAAAGCGCGTCACCGAATCCATCATCAAAATGACTTTGTGACCTTTGTCGCGGAAATATTCGGCAATGGCGGTGGCAGTCATTGCGCCTTTGATTCGGACAAGCGCGGGTTGATCTGAAGTTGCGACGACGACGACCGAACGTTTCAAGCCGGCTTCGCCCAAGTCGCGTTCAATGAAGTCGCGAACTTCGCGCCCGCGTTCGCCAATCAAACCGATAACGCTTATGTCCGCTTCGGTATTTCGCGCAATCATCGACAAAAGCGTTGACTTGCCGACGCCCGAACCTGCCATAATGCCGATACGTTGACCGTCGCCCATGGTGATTAATCCGTCGACGGCACGGACGCCGACGTACAAATTTTCGTGAATGCGCGGTCTCGTGAGCGGCGGCGGCGGCGGTGCGTGCAACGGATATTCTTCCGTCGACAGAATTGCGCCCAAGCCGTCCATCGGGTTGCCGAGGCCGTCAAGCACGCGTCCCAAAAGTTCGTCGCCGACTTTGACTTGCAACATTTTCTGCGCGGCAACGACTTCGCAACCGGGTCCGACGCCTTGCATTTCGCCAATCGGCATGAGCATAACGAAACCTTCGCGAAAACCGACGACTTCGGCGGGAATCGGCGCGGCGTTGCGGAATTTCGACGTTATGTAACACAATTCGCCGACGCTGACTGTTGGTCCACGCGACTCAATGACAAGCCCGACGACCTGCGTCACCTTGCCCGTGAGTTTAATCGGCTTGCACTCGTCGATAGCGTTTTTGAGCTTCTGCAGGTTGATGTCGTTTTTAATCATGGTGAACTCCCCGAAAAATGTTTGCTTGATTATAGTTGTCGCCTTACGATTTTGCAACGCGGCGCGTCAACTTGCAAAAAAAAATCTCCTGCCTGTCGTGACGGGAGCTGCCGATTCCTCGACCGAAAATGTATGAGCAATGCCTCCCCGCTGCCGGGGATAAACTTTTCGCCAAAATAAAAACGCCCAATCGCGGGCGACGGAAACTTCAATTTGAACTAGGAATTTAAATCGCGTCGCAATTCCAAATTTCAAATTCCTAATTCCTAATTGCTTTTAATCGCCTTCCTGTCGCTCGCAGGTCAAACGGTGATTGTCAATCGAGCAGTTCTCCCGACTTCGGATCAAAGCTTGTCTGCGCCTTCCCAAGTTGCCTCAGTGACATTAATGCAGATTCGCTCCCCGCTACGGTGGCGTGACCGTTCCGGCTTTTGACCGGATTCTCTATTGAGTCTTGCGACACTCGATCCAATCGCTGTGAAATTTTCAACGCGAACATAATCCTACAAAACGGCGCGTTTGTCAACGAAAATTTTTCCGCACGCGTTGACAGTCATTTGAAGATTTGCTAGACTGCGACAATCGAGGCGTTCCTCTGCACGCACGGCACGAACGTCGAAAAGACAGGAGGACTTGACTTGAATATCATCGAACTTTTGGAACGCGAACAACTTCGCGAAAACATCCCGCAATTTGCTCCCGGCGACACCGTGCGCGTTCACGCCAAAATCGTCGAAGGAAACCGAGAACGCATTCAGATTTTTGAAGGCGTCGTTATCGGTCGTCAAGGTTCGGGCGTGCGCGAAATGTTCACCGTCCGCAGAATTTCTTACGGCGTCGGCGTCGAACGCATGTTCCCCGTGCATTCGCCACGCGTCGAGAAAATCGAAGTCGTGCGTCGCGGTGCCGTCCGTCGCGCCAAACTTTACTACCTGCGCAAACTCACGGGCAAAGCGGCTCGCATCAAAGAAAAAAAGCAGAAATAGCAACGTGACGTTGCATCCAATTGGAGCAATCCGCAACGTTATCGACAATCGAAAGTATCTCGTCCGTGCGACGAGATATTTTTTTTGCGACAACGCCACGGCTTGAAGTCGGACATTTGAGCGGTTGACCGTTACGCGTCGAAAATTTTTTGAGAAAACGTCACGGCTTGAAGTCGGACATTTGAGCGGTTGACCGTCACGCGCCGAAAATTTTTTGCGAAAACGTCACGGCTTGAAGTCGGCGATTGAGCGATTGACCGTCATGCGACGAAAATTTTTTGCGAAAACGTCACGGCTTGAAATCGGCAATTGAGCGGTTGACCGTCATGCGACGAAAATTTTTTGCGAAAACGTCACGGTCGCTTTAAAAGTGGCGAAACAACCGGTGCAACCCGCAACGTTGTCATTACGCATTTTGCATTACGCATTACGCATTGAAAAAACCCGCCGAAGTTCTCGACGGGCTTGGAATTTCGATATGGTGCCTCAGAGCGGAATCGAACCACTGACACGGGGATTTTCAGTCCCCTGCTCTACCAACTGAGCTACCGAGGCAAAAAAAATGGCGACCCGGATCGGACTTGAACCGACGACCTCCGCCGTGACAGGGCGGCATTCTAACCAACTAAACTACCGGGCCGCGTTGGTGACGCCAGCGGGATTCGAACCCACGAACCCGCCGTGAAAGGGCGGTGTCTTAACCACTTGACGATGGCGCCTTATGGTGGCTCGCCCGGAACTCGAATCCGGGACACCCTGATTAAAAGTCAGGTGCTCTACCAACTGAGCTAGCGAACCAAACCAACGGAACGCACTATAGCACACCCGCTCAAACTTTGCAAGTGGTTTTTAAAAATTTTTTTCGACGCTCGAAGCCGTGATATAATCGTCACAAAAAACGGAGGTCGCGTCATGAGTTACGAAAATTTGATCGGTTTGTCCGACGTGCAAGAAAGTTCCGTCACGGCAGAAAATACCGCGCTCGCGTTGAAGTCGGGCAGCCTTGAAGTTTTGGCGACGCCTGAAATGATTCGTCTTGTCGAAGAAACCGCCGCCGCACTCATCGAAAAAAATTTGCCGCGTAACTTGACTTCGGTCGGCATTTCGCTCGACATCAAACACACGGCACCGACGCCAATCGGCATGAAGTTTCGCGCCGAAGTCAAAATCGTTTCCGTCGACGGTCGCAAAATCGTTTTGGAAGTCGCCGCCTTCGACGAGAGCGGACAAATCGGCAACGGCATTCACGAACGTTTTATCGTCGACGCGAAAAAATTTCAACTCAAAGCCAACTCGAAACTCAATCGTTGACAAACTTCGCAACGTAAATACGGCCGTCATGGATGACGGCCGCTCGCCTGCGTTGAAACCGTGATGGTTTCATTGCAGGCGCAGTTTCTTTTGGTTACTTTTCTTTGCTGCCAAAGAAAAGTAACAAGTCGCCTCAACCTTTGACGACTTTGCGCTTCGTGACGTAATTCCACGCGGTGACAATGACCGTCGCGCCGAGTTTGGCTATCAGATAATGCAGTCCCGCCACGTCGACGAAAAACCACATGCACAGCTGATTCAATCCGAGACCGACGACGCCCGACCGCTTTAAAAGCGGCGGAACAATTGGAATGACCCGCAAAGTTATCATTGTGCATTATGCATTGCCGTTTAGCCTTTGACGACTTTGCGTTTCGTGACGTAATTCCACGCGGTGACAATGACCGTCGCGCCGAGTTTGGCTATCAGGTAATGCACTCCCGCCACGTCGACGAAAAACCACATGCACAGCTGATTCAATCCGAGACCGACGACGCCCGTCGAAAAAAAGATTATCGCTTGACGCGTCGTCTGTTTTTTTGCGCCCTTGAAGACGTACTGCACGCACAGCCAATAGTTGAACACGACCGACACGCCGAACGAAATCGCCGACGAGTGCAGGTAATACATGCCCGCCCACTCCGTCAGCGAATAAAGCACGGCGTAATCGACGATAAGCGACAGCCCGCCGACGAAGCAAAATCGCACGAATTCCAAAAATCTTTCACGAGACATGGCTTGACCTCAACGCGGAAAAATTCACGGCTGAAATATTTTTTTCGGCAAGTGCACGCAAGACTTTCGGGCTTGTGACTGCGGCAAGTTCAGCCTCGAAATCGTGTTCCCAGTCGCAGAAGTCGCACAGAATTTTATTGTCAACGCCGGGGTGCAACATGACTTCGGTCGTGCCGTCCTCCAAATTGTCGACGAGTTTAAGCATGAAATTTTCGTCGACGCTTTCGCCCGCGACAATGCCCGCGAAATGTTCAGGCATGACGAAATTTTTCTTGTGAGCTTTGTGAGCCGCAAACTTCGCCAAAGAACTCAAACCGAGTCGCCCGACGAATTTGCCGAGGCTGTCAAGTTCGCCGTCGAAAAGTTTTGCGGCAGATGCACGCATTGCGAAAATTTTTTCCGACGCCGCCAAGTCCAAAACGATTTCGACGATGCCCGGCACGTGATGTAAATGTTGATGGCTGTCGACGTGCGTCAAAGTCAAGCCCGTGCGCAAAATTTTCTGCAGTTGAGCCGACAGCTCCGCACGCACTTCGTCCGACGAAATTTTGCCCGACATGTACCGCTTGAGGAACGCCACATAATCCGCGTGAAAAGTGCCGTCCGCCGTGACCAGCGACGGAATTTCGTTCGGCGGCAAGACGGGATTGCCGTTCGCAAGCGTGAAGTGAATTCCGACGCCCAAGCCCGAAAGTTTTTTCGCGACGTTGACCGCGTCGTCGAAGGCGATTCCGCCCGCCATTAAAGTTGCCGACCGTAAGCAGCCGTCATTGAACGCACGTTCGACGGCACGATTAATCAACTCGTGTCGCCCGAAGTCGTCCGCGTTCACGATTAAATTTTTCAACATGAAACCTCCTCGAAAGGAATTCGACGTTGCCGCCCGAATAGTTTCAAAAAATTTTTGTGGAGTCGATTTGATGAGCCAGATGATAACCGCCGCCGCCGCATTTTTGATTGACGCGCTGATCGGTGACCCGCGAAGCAAATTTCACCCCGTCGTACTGATTGGCAACTTGATTTCGTCGCTCGAAAAAATCTTGCGCCGCGAACTCGACAGCCCGTCACAAAAAATCGTCAAAGGCGGCTTACTCGTCGCAACGGTCGTGTTGACAAGTTTCGCAGTCGGCTACGGCATTGAACTTTTGTCGCGGGAAATTCCGTCGCTTGCCGCGCAGATTTTCATTCAGGCGTTGACGTTGAGTTTCATGATTTCGCCGCGAAGTTTGGGCGACGCCGCACGCGAAATTTATCAACTGCTCGAAACCGAAAACTTGACCGAAGCGCGACGCAAAGTCGGTTGGATTGTCGGGCGCGACACGCAAAATTTGAACGAAGCCGAAGTTGCCCGCGCAACCGTCGAAACCGTTGCCGAAAACACCGTCGACGGAATTATTTCGCCGCTGTTTTACTTCGCGGTCGGCGGATTGCCGCTTGCCGTGGCTTATCGGGCGATTAACACGCTGGATTCGATGCTCGGTTACCGCAACGAAAAATATCTGCACTTCGGACGGATTGCGGCGCGGCTTGACGATGTTGCCAATTTCGTGCCCGCTCGATTGACGGCGATTTTATTTTTGGGCGCGGCGGCTTTGCTCGGTTTGGACGTGCGAAATGCCTTCGCGATGATGAAACGCGACGCCACGAAGCACCCCAGTCCGAACGGCGGTTGGGCGGAAGCGACGGTTGCGGGCGCGCTAAACATTCGGCTCGGCGGCACCAATTATTATTTCGGTCAACCGCATTTTCGCGCATACATGGGCGACCCGAACGAAATTTTGGAAGCGGCGCACATACTCGGCGCGGTTCGCCTGATGTACACCGCCACAATCGAATTTCTAATCTGCGCGCTATTGATAATTTGACAGCAACAGTAACCGGTCGCACAGGACGTGCGACCGCCCGGAGTTTTTCGCGTGATGCGAAAATTCCGGGTCAAAGCGCCTTTCTTTTGGTTACTTTTCTTTGGCGCTGTCAAAGAAAAGTAACATTCAGTCAAAGACTTTCGGCAACAAGTCTGCAATGTCAATCGTTATCGGCATGAAGTACAGCCCGCCGCTGAACTGCAATTTGGAATTTGAAATTTGGAATGTGGAATGAGCACGGCGCACAACGCTTACCGCGACACCGACGAACCGCAACCGTCAATCGAAGCGACGCCGCACGTCAG
>JAFVBP010000225.1 GCA_017479925.1 Selenomonadaceae bacterium
GGTTACCGTAGACGGCGGCACTTCGTCCAGTAACCGAAAATCACCCGACGGGCAACGGCAAAAATTTTTCGTGTGATTCGTCGCCCGTTCAAAAAAAGCGGTCGCGCACGTGTCGCAACTTTTTCATGCGCCGACAAGTTCGGTTACCGTAGACGGCGGCACTTCGTCCAGTAACCGAAAATCACCCGACGGGCAACGGCAAAAATTTTTCGTGTGATTCGTCGCCCGTTCAAAAAAAGCACTCGCGCACGTGTCGCAACTTTTTCATGCGCCGACAAGTTCGGTTACCGTCGACGGCGGCACCGCGTCCAGTAACCGAAAATCACACGACAGGCAACGGCAAAAATTTTTCGTGTGATTCGTCGCCCGTTCAAAAAAAGCGGTCGCGCACGTGTCGCAACCGCCGTAAAAATTTGTTCGCCGAATTACATTTCAATCGCGGGAGTTTTCTTGCCGTACAAAAGCATGTCGAACAGATCGAAGTAAATGTAATGCCCGCAACTGAATCTGTTGACGACCTCCGTGAAATTTTTGGCGTCCGCGTCGACGTTCGGGTTAATGTACCACGCCGAATCCGCGTCCGACTTGAACGGCACGAAGCAAACTTTCTTGCCGTAGGGCAGCGCGTCAAACTCCCGCAAAATGTCTTCGCTTTCGGTGTACATTGTCACGAGCAGGTTGTATCGATTGATTCGCGCCTTGCGACGGTTCCAAGCGTCAACGGACTCCTCGAACGTTTTGTAATGCATCATGTTCAACGTGACGTCATCGAGCGAGACAATCGGGTAGCCGTTCGGAAACAATTCCCACGGGTGATCCAGTCGCTCAAAGCGCGGCTTCGTTTCCAGGTAAAATTTCGGCGCGTGCAGAAACTTCAGGAAGTCTTTTTCGCTGAGCCACAGGTTGACGAACGGCGAACGGAACGGCAAGCCGAGCATGTGGCTGATAAAGCCGCCGAAGCAATTCATCGAGACAACCGACAGCCGCGAACGTTGCAAGCGACGGTACTTGTCGAGCGCGAAGCCGGGCAGCGGAACAATACAGTCGCACAGAATTTTTTCTTCGGGCACGTTGAGTTGACGGGCGGCACCGACGATTTTGCTCACGCCGATTTTTCTTGCGCCGACGACAAGCACAACGTCACAAGCCCGACAGTCAAGCGAAAAGATTTCTTCGCCCGTCACCGTGCCGACAAGCTCAATGTCGCCGTGTTGACCGTCCAAAATGTTCAGCGACGTTTCAAGGCAGTACGTGTCCTTCGAGACAAACCACAGCAAAATTTTCAGCATGAGCAAAATCCTTTCGACTGCCGCGAAAATTTCGAATCACATTTCAATCAGCGGAGTTTTCTTGCCGTACAAAAGCATGTCAAACGGGTCGTAGTAAAACGGATCGCCGGTGCCGAAATGATTGACGATGTCCCAAAACTCAAGCCCGCGTTTAATTTCGGGATTGATATGCCACGCCGAATCCAAATCCGACTTGAACGGCACGAAGCAAACTTTCTTGCCGAAGGGCAACGCGTCAAATTCCCGCGCAATATCTTCGCTTTCGGTGTACGCCGTCACGAACAGGTTGTACCAGTTGATTCGCGCCTTGCGACGGTTCCAAATTTTGACTGCTTCGTTGAAGTCGCGGTAGTGGTTCATGTGAATTTCGACGCCGCCGAGCGTGACGACGGGGTAATTGAGTTCGGTGCCTTTGTCGAAGTGCGTCGTCTTGAGAGTCAAATTTTCTTCCATGTAAACACGCAACGCACGCAGGAAACGCACGAATTCTTTTTCGAGGAAAAACATGTTGACAGTCGGCGAACGGAACGGCAAGCCCAACATGTTGCTGATTAGTCCGCCGAAGCAGTTCATTGCGAAAATCGACAGTCGCGAACGTTGCAGTTTTCGGTATTTGTCGAGCGTGAAACCGGGCACACAGACAATCCAATCGCCCAAAAGTTTATCTTCGGGCAAGTTGAGGCGACGGGCAAGCTTAACGACTTCGCTCATGCCGATTTGTTTCGCTCCGACGACTAGCACAACGTCACAATCCGCGCCGACAACTTCAATGCCGTGTAGACGTTCCAAAACATTCAGCGCACGTTGAAAAAAGCTGTCGTCGTTCGTGATGCGCCACGGCGAAACTTTCAGCACGGTTCAAACCCGTTCGACGGCAAGCAAAATTTCTTCGCCGGCAACGTGACGTTGCATCCAATTTGTGCGCCGTTGAAATTTTTCATGCGTCAGACCCGTTCGACTGCCAAAGCAATTTCTTCGCCGTTGATGTCCCAAGTTTTCGCGCCGTCGTGATTCTCGAAGACAATTTCGTCGGCAAGCGTGACGCTCATGATTTCTTCGGCGTTGCCCGTGATGACTTCGGCAAGCTTGTCGCTTTCGGAGGCGAAAATTTTAATGCGGTCGGTGACTTCGAAGTTGCTTTCGCGGCGCATGACTTGAATCTTGCTGATGATTTCGCGCACGAAGCCTTCTTCGACGAGTTTGGGCGTCAACACCGTCGACAGCGCAACGGAAAAATCGGCGTCGCTTTGGCAGTTGAAGCCGTCGGTTTGCGTGATTGTGACTTCGACGTCTTCGGCGGTCAACGTGATATCGCCGAGTTTGAATTCGCCCGTCTTGTCGAGTTCGGTTTTGGCGGCAAGCCCGTCGACGTGTTCAAGCGCGGCTTTGACTTCGCCCATGCGTTTGCCGACTTTTTTGCCGAGCACGCGGAAATTCGGCTTGAGATTGTAGCGGATAAATTCGCTCATGTCGTCGCGGAATTCGACGCGCTTAACGTTGAGTTCGTCCTCGACAATTTCAACGAAAAATTCGGGCAACGGTTGAGTTGACTTGACGAACATGTTCGCCACAGGCTGACGATTTTTGATGTTGGCGGCATTTCGAGCGGCGCGACCGAGCACGACAATTTTAAGCACGGCGTCCATGTTGGCTTCAAGTTCTGCGTCGATAAACTTTTCGTCGGCTTGAGGATAATCGCACAGGTGAACGCTTTCGGGCGCGGCACTGTCGA
The DNA here is from genome assembly GCA_017479925.1 of Selenomonadaceae bacterium. Taxonomy (GTDB): domain Bacteria; phylum Bacillota; class Negativicutes; order Selenomonadales; family Selenomonadaceae; genus Quinella. The sequence goes on from JAFVBP010000225.1 coordinate 3,022, forward strand.
TTGAGCAAACCAAGTTGCGGTAAATGTTTTCGGTAATGAACGGCACGAGCGGCGCGGCTGCTTTCGACAGCGTGACAAGCGCGGTGTACAGCGTCATGTACGCGTTGATTTTGTCTTGCTCCATGCCTTTCGCCCAGAAACGAGCGCGACTGAGGCGGACGTACCAGTTGCTCAATTCGTCGACGAAATCTTGAAGTGCCCGCGCAGATTCGGGAACTTTGTAATTCGTCAACGCGTCGTCAACCGTCGCAACCATGGTGTTCAGCCGCGACAAAAGCCACTTGTCCATGACGGAAAGTTTATCGTAATCGAGCGTGTACTTCGTCGCGTCGAAATCGTCAATGTTCGCGTACAGCACGAAAAAGGCGTACGTGTTCCACA
>JAFVBP010000226.1 GCA_017479925.1 Selenomonadaceae bacterium
ACCGACATTCAAGGCATGGAAGACGCGCTCGGCGACATGGACTTTAAAGTTGCCGGCACGACCGAAGGCGTCACCGCGATTCAAATGGACATCAAAGTTGCGGGCATTTCACGCGAAATTTTGTCCGACGCACTTGCTCAAGCCAAACGCGGCAGAAGTTTCATTTTGGGCAAGATGCTCGAAGTTATCAGCGAACCCGCGCCCGATTTGTCGCCGTACGCGCCGCGTGTCCGCACGATTAAAATCGACGTTGACAAAATCCGCGAAGTTATCGGCACGGGCGGCAAGGTCGTCAACAAAATCATCGAAGAAACCGGCGTCGAAATCGACATTCACGAAGACGGTCAAATTTTCGTCACGTCGAAGAGCGTCGAAGGCATTGACCGCGCTATTGAGATTATCGAACAGATTGTTCACGACGTCACGCCCGGTGAAATTTACGAAGGTACCGTTACGCGAATCATGCCGATTGGCGCGTTCGTGGAAATTTCGTTCGGCAAGGAAGCTTTGTGCCACATTTCGCAACTTGCGACGCGGCGCGTTGAAACCGTCGAGGAAGTCGTCAAAGTCGGCGACAAGCTCAAAATCAAAATCACCGAAGTCGACGACAAAGGTCGAATCAACGGCAGTCACCGTGCATTGTTGGAAGGCGATTCGCCGCGTCCGTCGCGTGAAAATCGTCCGCCGCGTCGAGATGACAGACCGCCTCGCCGTGACGACAGACCGCCGCGTCGTGACGACAATCGTCCGCCGCGTGACGGTTCGCGCACGGTCAAAGATTTGCGTGACTTGAAAAACCGCGACCCGCGTCGTCGCAGAGACCGTTAAACTCATCTTCAGCGGAAAGGGAGCGTTGACTTTGGCAACCATTGACAGATTCAAAGACGTGATTAACAGCGGAAAAATTTCTGCGGGCGATGTTGACGTTCCGCTTTCCGCGCAGTTGAAGTACGATTATCTCGCCGCGATTCACACCATGGAGCAGATCGAAAACCTTGCGGCAGAAATTGCCTCGCGCAAGAAATATCGCGCCGAACTTCGCGAAAAACTTTTGCACAACTGTCGGCAGACCATGAAAAAATTCGGCGAAGACCAAGACGAACTCACGCTTAAGCAGCTCGAAGCCGCGATTAAAATGCTCACCGAGTGCCGCAACGAAATTGTCAAGCTCGACACCGCGTCCAAGGAGAGCGAAAAGCTTGCCAAGTTCATTCGCGACGGAGTTTCAGCCGGTCATTGAGGTGATTGACAATGTTTCGTGACATGCGCCGCAGTAAACAGCTTTTGTCGAACGAGACCGCCGAAAAGATTCTGCGCGAAGGCGATTACGGCGTGCTTGCCTTGTCGGGCGATGACGGTTATGCTTACGCCGTGCCGATTAATTACGCCGTCGACGGCAACAAAATTTATTTTCACAGCGCGAAGGTCGGGCACAAAATCGACGCCATTGCCCGCAACGACAAGGTTTCTTTTTGCGTCGTCGATAAGCACGATGTTGTTGCCGAAGAGTTCACGTCGTACTTTTCAAGCGTGATTGCTTTCGGGCGGATTAAAGTCGTCGAAGACCGCGCCGAAAAACTTCACGGGCTTGAACTGTTGGCGGACAAGTTTTCGTCGACGGCAAGCCCCGAACGTCGCGAACGTGAACTTGCACGTGTTGACGCGTTAAATGTGCTCGTGCTTGAAGTCGAACACTTGACGGGCAAGGCGGCTCGTGAACTTGTCAAACGCGACGGCTCCGCAGAGAAGCCTTACGAAATCAATTCCGCCGAAGATCTCAAACGACTTGCCAAAGACGTGAACGCGGGCAATGACTTCGCGGGCAAATTCTTCGTGCTCACCGCCGACATTGAACTCAGCGGCAATTGGACGCCGATCGGTTACTTCAACTCACGCGACGACAAAAAACCGTTCAACGGCACTTTTGACGGGCAAGACCACACGATTAAAAACCTCACCATCGACAATCCGTCGGGGGACTATCAAGGGCTGTTCGGTTACGTCGTCAAAGGCACGATTAAAAACGTCAACTTGTCGAACGTCAACATCAGCGGCAATAATTCTGTCGGCGGGCTTGTCGGACGCAACCGAGGCACAGTTGAGAATTGCACGGTCAGCGGCGCGACTGTCATCGGCGACCGGTTTG
>JAFVBP010000227.1 GCA_017479925.1 Selenomonadaceae bacterium
CGGCGCGTGTGATTTTGCGTTGCGTCCGCGGCGAAAAATGTCGCGTTCGTCATCCGACAAAAAATTTTCCAGCGCGTGATAAGTTTTCGCCTGTGCCGTTGCCGAAACTATTTGCGCACTAAGTTCGTGAAGGCGCGTGACGTTTCGCGTGACTTCAAGCAGTCTCGTGCGAACGAACAGGTGAAAATACGCGTCGCCGACGTGCGCCAAAATCAGCGGCGACAAAGTTTTTATCTCGTCAATCGGAAAGTTCAAGCGCGTTTCCAAATTGCACCGTCGGGCGTGTCTTCGACGACGATACCCGCCGCTTTGAGTTCGTCGCGAATTTTGTCGGCGGTTGACCAGTTTTTGGCGGCACGGGCGTCCTGACGAAGCGACAAAATAATTTTCATGAGCGCATCGACAAGTTCGGGTTGAGCGTCCGATTTTTCTTCGTCGACGACTTTGGGCACGGGCTGTTCAAACAAGCCGAGAATTTCGGCCATCTCCGCAAAAATTTCACGCACGCGCAGGATGATTCCGCCGTCAATCGTCACGGGCAAAATTTTACCCGCAGTGAAGTCTTTGTAATAATCGCCGACTTCACGCGCCAACTCGAACATTTCGCTGATTGCAAGCGCGGTGTTGAAATCGTCGCTCATTGCCGCGTAAAAATTCGCAAGCAGACGTTCGGCCTCCTCGACAAGCCCGCCCGCACGACTGACGGTTATCGCGAAATTCTTTTCGGCGGTGTCTTTGACGAATTCGCCCGCGTGAATTTTTTCCGCCAACGTTTCAAGTTGCCAATAAGCTTTGGCGAGCTTGCGATAAAAATCTTGCGTTTCGGCAACGCGATCTTCGTTGAATTCAAGCGGATTGCGATAATGCGCCTGCAACAGGCACAAACGCACGACTTCGCCGGGGAACTTCGCCAAAACTTCCTCGACGGTGAAAAAACCTTTGGTCTCTTTGGCTTGCGACTTGTCGGACTTGCTGAGTTTTTTGTTGCCTTTGGTGATGAAACCGTTGTGCAACCAGTACTGCGCGAAGGAATTTTCGTCGCCGAGAGCCGCTTGACTTTGGGCGATTTCGTTTTCGTGGTGCGGGAAAATCAAATCGGAGCCGCCGCCGTGAAAGTCAAACTTCGCGCCCAAATATTTCAGCGACATGGCCGAGCACTCGATATGCCAACCGGGGCGACCTTTGCCCCAGGGGCTGTCCCAAAACGGTTCGCCGGGCTTTGCCGCCTTCCACAACGCGAAATCCATCGGGTGACGTTTCGATTCGTTGACTTCGACGCGTGCGCCCGCCATCATGTCGGACAGTTTGCGCCCGCTGAGCTTGCCGTAACTCGAATCTTTTTCGACGCTGTAAAACACGTCGCCGCCGTCGGTCACGTAAGCGAAATCTTTATCGACGAGCGTGGCGACAAGCTTGATAATATCGTCAATCGTTTCGGAAACTTTCGGGTAGATGTCGGCACGGCGAACGTTGAGCGCGTCCATGCTTTTGAAGTACGCGGCGATATTTTTTTCGGCAACGTCGCTCCAACTGACGCCGAGTTCGTTTGCGCGGTTGATGATTTTGTCGTCAACGTCGGTGAAATTCTGCACGTAATGAACTTTGTAGCCGCTTTTGGCGAAGAAACGTCGAATCACGTCCCAGGTGACGAACGGGCGGGCGTTTCCTATGTGCGGCGGATTGTACGGCGTCACACCGCAGCAATAGATACTGACTTCGCCTTGGTTGAGCGGCTTGAAAATTTCCTTCGAGCGGCTGAGCGTGTTAAAAACTTTGATCAAGTGAATCACTCCTTGAATGTGTGCGATATGTGTTACTTTCTTTCGGCGGCGAAAGAAAGTAACCAAAGAAAGCCGCGCTTGCTATGATACATCCTGTATCATGCGCAAGCGGTGCGGCCGACATCCATGTCGGCCGGAATTACGCATTACGCATTAAGCATTGCGCATTATTGACTGACGCCCGCAAGTTCGGCTTCGGCTTCGTCGGATGCGGCGACGACTTCGTTGAGTGCCTCGACAAGTTTATCGGGATCAATGCCGTGCACCGTCGCGC
>JAFVBP010000228.1 GCA_017479925.1 Selenomonadaceae bacterium
AATTCGTCCGTCAACGCACCAATTTCGTCGGAAGACGTGACGGGCAGGTCGCGCATTGCAAGGTTGCCCTTCGACAATTCAACCGCGTAACCTTCGAGTTGTGCAATCGGGTTGGTGATTTTGCCTGCGAACGTCAAGCAGATACCGAACGCCAACGCAAGACCGACAACCGTCAAAAAGATGAACAACATGCGCAACGTTTTCAGCGGCGCAAAAACCGTGTCCGAAGGAACCGTTATGCCCATGAACCAGCCCGTCGTCGGAACCGTCGCGTAAGCACAAACCATGTCTTCGCCGTCGATTGTCGCCTCGAAGAAACCGTTCTTGTCGCGAACCATTTCGTCGAAGTGTGCGCCGATACCGTCAATGTCGCGGAAACTTTTGTTCGCCTCGCCGTATTTTGCCGTCGCCAAAATAGTGCCCTTTGAATCAAGAATGATGCCGTAACCCGCGCCGTTGTAATTCATTTTCGACGCTTGATCTTTGAGCACGTCAAGCGAAATGTCCAAGCAGCTCGCGCCGATAAATTTTCCGTTCGACGTGATTGGCGTGGCGACCGAAACAATCAGGTTGCCCAAGTTGACATCGACGTAAGGCTCGGTGAACATCGGTTGCGGATTTTGTTTCGCCATTTGGTACCAGGGACGTTGCCGCGGGTCAACCTTGCCCGTCAAATCGCCCGCGTTGTAGCAACGGAAGTATGCATCTTCGAGACCCATCGTCATTTCGAGAATTTCTTTGTCGGTGACTGCAATGCCCAAAACTTCACGCGTCTTGAGCAAAGCCGGGTTGCCGACGCTCAAGTTCGACAGCTCGTTTGACAGACCTTCGCCGAAAGCTTTTTTCTGCTCAAGCCAGCCGTTGAGTTGCCCGGCTTCTTTGGCGGCAACGGTGCGCAATTCGCTGTTGACGCTCGCTTGAAGTTCGTCGTTGGCAAAGTAGTAGCTGACGATACACACAATCGCAATTGACAAGCTCATCAGACAAGCCAACGCCATGAATTTTTGTTTGAGTTTCATACTCAGACCCCCTCGATAATGTTAATTGTAATCTGAAATGCATTTCTGGTTTGACGATGAATTTCCTGCGCGGCGCAAAAAAAATGTTGACGATATTTCAGCCGATGTCGCAACTGAAATGCACGCACAAAAATAAGACCGTCATGGATGACGGCCGTCTCTTGAAGATATTATTCGACGCGGATGAAACTTTTTTGACAATCTTGCAGATTTTTGCGCTTGTGTAGTACAGCACGAGCGTATTTTTTGACTTCGGCGACGGTGTGAACAATTTCGGTAAATTTGTCGGAAACGGCGTCAAGTTTGGCGTAAGAAGCCGTAATCGCTTACTGTCACGTTGATTCACGCGGCATTGAAATTTTCAACGCGTCGCGCAGGTTGCTGACGGGAATTAAATTTGCGCCGGCGGGCGACTTCGTGAACTCCGCGAAATTTTTTTTCGGCAAAATAATGTTCGTGAAACCCATGCGAACGGATTCGTCGACGCGTTGACGGGCTTTGCTCACGGCACGAACTTCGCCGCTCAAGCCGACTTCGCCGAAAATCACGCATTGCGGCAAAAGTTTTCGATTGGCGAAACTCGACGCCAAAGCAACGGCAAGCGGCAAATCCGTCGCGGGTTCGTCGATTTTGATTCCGCCCGCCGTTTTGACGTAAACGTCGCACTTGCCGATACTCAAGCGCAAACGTTTTTCCAGCACGGCAAGCAACAGTTGAATTCGCTTGATGTCGACGGCGTCGGAAGTCCTTCGCGGCGGCATGAACGGCGTCGGCGCAACCAAAGCTTGCACTTCAACCAACAGCGGGCGCGTGCCTTCGACCGTCGGGACAATCACGCTGCCGATGTCGTCGGCTCGTTCGGGCAGGAACAGCTTTGACGCGTCGGGCACGTCGACAAGCCCCGTGTCGCGCATTTCAAACAAGCCGATTTCGCTTGTCGCGCCGAAACGATTTTTTATCGCCCGCAAGACGCGAAAATCGGCGTTTCGTTCGCCCTCGAAAAATAAAACCGTGTCGACGATATGCTCCAAAACTCGCGGACCCGCAAGCGTGCCGTCTTTGGTGACGTGCCCGATTATGAACGTCGCGTGACCCAAACTTTTCGACAGCCGCATCAAGCCCGCCGAACATTCGCGAACCTGCGACACACTGCCGGGCGCGCTTTCAATTTCGCTGCGGTAAATCGTTTGAATCGAATCGACAATCAGCAATTCGGGCGATATTTTTTCGACGTGCCGAACAATCCGCTCGAAGTTGTTTTCCGCGCAGATGTACAGCTCGTCCGCCAAAGCGTTCAATCGTTCGGCGCGCATGCGAATTTGCCGCGAACTTTCTTCGCCCGTGACGTAGAGAACTTTTTTGCCGCCGCGTGCGACGTTCGCGCAGACCGCCAACGTCAAACTTGACTTGCCGACGCCGGGGTCGCCCGCAATCAAAATTATCGAACCGGGAATCAAGCCGCCGCCCAACACGCGATCGAGTTCACCCGAACCGGTCAAAAAGCGCGGCAATTCTTCCATGTCGACTTCGGCAATCCGACGCGGCGTCTCGAAAGAACCGATAATCGCACGCGAATTTTTCGGCTCGTCGTCAACGTCCTCTTCAACAAGCGAATTCCAGTTGCCGCACGCGGGACATTTGCCCAGCCACTTGACAGACTCGGCACCGCACTCTTGGCAGACATATTTGATATTACGTTTCGCCACAATTCAACCTCCGTTCAAGGCAAGCCGTCAATTTCACGTTGCAAGGCGTTCAATTCGTCACGCGTCGCGAAAAATTTTTCGGACATTCGCGCTTCGGGACTTCGGCTCATTGCGTTCAAAATCCGACGAAATTTTTCCACACGTTGCGACAGAAATTTTTTCAACAGCGGTGACAATTCGCGTTTGAATTTTTTCGGCACGACTTCGGAACTTTTGACCGCGCTGATTATCTCGTAAATGACGCCCGCAACTTGAGCCAAGTCTTCGTCGTCGACTGCCCAACCGTTTTCGTTGAGCCACGCACGAACTTTTTCCGACGCATTCATCGGTTGCAAAATCAGTTGCCGCGCAGATTGAACGACTTCGGGCGACTCGTCGAGGATTTTTGTTATCAACGCGCCGCCCATGCCTGCAATGCAAATCGTGTCGACTTCACCCGCCGACAAAACTTGTAAACCGTCGCCGAGTCGCGTATCGATAACGTTGTCAAGCCCTGCCGCTGAAATGTTTTTTCGCGCCGCCTGCAACGGTTGCGGATTTTTTTCCGTAGCCGTCACGAACTTTGCGCGTCCGCTCGCCGCAAGTTCAATCGACAAATATCCGTGATCGGCTCCGACATCTGCAACGCGACTGCCTTCGCGCACGAAATTTATCATCGCCGTGATTCGCGCATCCGTCATGTTTTCATCCTTTGCAAACGAAAAACCGCCGACATTTCTGTCGACGGTTTTTGGTATCGAACATCATGTGCACAATGCGCACACTTTTTGACTTCAGACTGTGACGCCCTCCGCCGAAGTTCAAGCTTACTGGAGCAAGCTCAGGACTGCGCTGGAGTTCTGGTTGGCCTGCGCCAACATCGATTGCGCCGCCTGCAACAGCACGTTGTTTTTCGTGTAGTTGGTCATTTCTTTGGCCATATCCGCGTCGCGAATCGTGGACTCTGCCGCTTGGACGTTCTCGCTCGAAGTCGTCAAGTTGCTGCTGGTGTACTCGAGACGTGCTTCGATAGCACCGATTGTCGTCTGCTGGTCAAGAGCCTTGCTGATTGCGTTTTCAATCGCGTTGATAGCCGCATTCGCGTTGTCTTTGGTCGTGACGCTCAGTTTGTCGCCCTTGCTGCCTTTCAGACCGAGAGCTTCGGAACGCATGTCGCCCAAGCCGACTTTGATCGCAACGTTCGCTTCCGCGCCGACATGGAAGTTCAGCGAATTGTCTCCACTCTTGTTTTCTGCGCGCTGATACTGCTTGAACTGGTCAAGAGCCGCGTTCGCTGCTTTCTTCACATTGCCTTGACCGTCAATGACGCTGATCGTGAAGCCGGAAATCTGAGTCACAACGCCCAATTTGCCGCTGCCGTTCGTGACTGCGATGCCCGCTTTCTTGTCGGGGGAGTAAACTTCCAGACCGAACTTGTCTTTGCCGATCGAAGTGGTGCCGTTGGTGGCTTTACTCGTGGCACCCGAAGCCATCTCGATCAATTTGCCGAGTTCGCGGATACCGGCACTGTCGCCCGTGACCGTCGAAGTGGTACCGTTGACAACCCATGAAACCTGATATTTGTCATCCGTGGTGATTTCAAGAGCATCGCCTGCACGGTTGCTAAGAGCACTCAACTTGGATTCGGTAGCGGTGGCGGTTGCCAAACTTTGGTTGAGCAAAATCGTCTTGGACGAGGTCGAAGCGTTGTTCTTCGTGCCGTCGACGAGGTATTTGCCGTTGAAGGTGGTCAACGCGTTGTCGTCGATTTGGTCGATGAACTGGTCAACTTCTTTTTGAATCGTCTTGCGGTCTTCGTCGGTGTTGGAATCGTTGGCCGAGTTGATGGCTTTTTCCTTGAGGGCCTTCAAGATTTCGATCGTGTTGCTGACCGCGCCTTCAGCCGTCTTCATCAAGCTGGAGTCGTTCTGCGTGTTCTGATTCGCCTGATCGAGCGAACGGATACGCACGCGCATACGCTCGGAAATCGCATAGCCTGCCGCATCATCCTGCGCGCTGTTGATCTTCATGCCGCTCGAGACTTTCGTCAAGCTTTTCTGCAACGCGCTGCTGTTCTGGTTCAACGTGTTGAGCGTGCGGACCGCGCTCATGTTGTTCTTTACGACCATACCCATGGTTATTTCCTCCTTGATCTTCCTAGAAAAAAGTTCCGTAATCGACGGTTTCCCTTCCGCCGCTTAAACAAGACTTTCTGCCGTCGCAACCGTCGCTGCGACTTGCTCCTCGCACGCGTAACGAGAATTGCAGGAGACTTGTTCGTTCGCTTTTGAAAACTTTATCGTGAAACGCTTCGAGAAACTTAAGCGTTCGTGAAAAATTTTCTTGCGGCAGATTGTACCAAACAAAATTTTTCGCGTCAACAATTATAAAGCCGCCGCACAAAATTTTTTAGGTCAGCCGCCCTAAGTCGTTTTCGTCTTGTTGGTGAATTCGCCCGAAGTTTTGCCGTCCAAAGTTGCACGTGCTTCGTCGGTGCTGCCGCTTGTGGGTTGTTGTATTGCGTAACTCGTTGCCGAAATGTCGGTTGCCGTGCCGTTAATGTAAGCTTTGCCCGTCGGCGGTTTGACGTTGCCGATGTCTTTGAGGTAGTCGGACAAGTCGCTGATGTTCTGCGGATACGTGCCTTTTTCCATGTAGTAAATCGAAATTGCGGTGTCGATGGTCGACAGGTCGGATTGAATTTTCGCGGTGTTGGCGGCGGTCGTCACGGACGTGAAGCGCGGCACCGCAATCGACGCGAGAATACCGATAACCATGACCATCAAGATGACTTCAAGCGTCGCAAAGCCCCGTTGATTCATGTTCGTCACTCCTTTGAAAAGTTTTTCGCAATTATATAGCTTGACGCGTTTCGTCGCAATGAAAAAAATTTCGTCGGACAAAGTTCGCGACAACAAAAAATCCCGCAACCGAAGTCACGGGAAATTTTACGTA
>JAFVBP010000229.1 GCA_017479925.1 Selenomonadaceae bacterium
AGTCGGCGCGACCGTCGAAATCAAATAAGCAAGCGCAACGTGACGTTGCATCCAATTCAGATAAGCAAGCGTATGAATTCTTATACACCCTGCTCGACAATCGGGCGGGGATTTTTTTATGTGCAATGCGCAATGCGTAATTATTGACAGCGATTTTTCGACGGCGGCAACGGAAAATCCGGCCGTCATGGATGACGGCCGCTGTTCGCGCACGATACAGGATGTATCTTAGCGAACTGTTTTCTTTTGCTACTTTTCTTTTGCGCCAAAAGAAAAGTAGATAAACGCGTCTTGACTTGAGCCGACTCGAAGGCATATTATCAGTTCGACAAATCCCCTGCGCGGGGTTAATTCACGAACGAGGAGGACAACTTCAATGGCCAAACAAGCTCCCGTCGTCGGCTCGAAAAACGTCACGGGCGAAAATTATTCGGGCACGGCGGCAAAAGTTTACTTCACCAAGACAATCGACGCGGCGCACCTCATCAAACTGTACAAACTCATCAACGAAAGCATTTACGGCAAAGTTGCAATCAAACTTCACACGGGCGAAAAGCACGGTCCCAACATTTTGCCGCGTGACATGGTGCAGGCGTTTCAAGCGCAAGTGCCCGATTCGGCTATCGTCGAGTGCAACACGCTTTACGAAGGCGACCGCTACACCGACGAAGGTCACCGCGAAACGCTCAAGGTCAACGGCTGGACTTTCTGCCCCGTCGACATCATGGACGAAGGCGACAAAACCGTCAACTTCCCCGTGAAGAACGGCTTCCACCTCAAGGAAGTTGCAATGGGCGCGCACCTTGCCGACTACGATTCGCTGATTGTTTTGACGCACTTCAAAGGTCACGCAATGGGCGGTTTCGGCGGCTCAATGAAAAATATCGCCATCGGTTGCGCGTCGGGACATCTCGGCAAGGCGCAAGTTCACGGCGTCGATCCGAACAACGTGCCCGAAAACTATCTCGAATGGCCGATGAAAGAATATTTCATGGAACTCATGGCGGACAGCGCGAAGGCGACTTGCGACCATTTCGGCAAGCACATCGTCTTTATCAACGTCATGCGCCGAATCAGCGTCTCGTGCGACTGCGAAGGTGTTGCCGCCGCCGAACCGACTATGGCTGACATCGGCATTGCGGTTTCCACGGACATTTTGGCCGTCGACCAGGCTTGTTGCGACATGATTTACGCCGCGTCCGACAGCCACGACATGAAGGAGCGCATTGAAACTCGTCACGGTCTGCGTCAACTCACCGCTATGGCTGAAAAAGGCATGGGCAATCCGCAATACGAATTGATCGAAATCGATTGAACTTCGTCGACAGCTCGAAAATCCGAAACGCTCAAGTTGACAAACAACTTTCGGACGGTCACTAATCGAATTCGTCGACAACTTTTTACTTGACTTTGCAAACGCGCAGGTTTATAATCGCGTGCGTTGGGGGCGTAGCTCAGCTGGGAGAGCGCTTGAATGGCATTCAAGAGGTCAGGGGTTCGATCCCCCTCGTCTCCACCAAAAACGAAAACATTACGACCGACATAAAAAAAGCCGTCAGACTTGTGGGCGGCTTTTTGAGTTGTGAGCACTTCGTCAAACGGCGTCGTACAACCTGTACATGTGAATTTCTTCGGGATTGTCGCGAATATTCCAGACGCCGCACGGACACACGCCCGCGCAAATTCCGCAACCGATGCATTTGTCCGCGTCGGAAACGTATTGCCACGAGCCGTCGTCAAGTTCAACGCGGTCAATCGCCTTTTCGGGGCACGAATTCAAACACATCTTGCAATCGCGACACGTGCCGCAACTCACGCAACGTTCGTGTTCGTGCAACGGGTCGGGCAGCTCGCAATGGTGACATTTCTCGAAGAATTTTTTTGACAAGCTGTCGGGCGCAACGAGTGCTTTTTTCGGCAACGGAGAAATTTTTTCGCTGCGCAGAAATTGGTCAATCATAAGCGCGGTCAACCTTGCGTCGCCGATTGCGTCAGTCAACCTGCCGGGCTTGATAACGTCGCCCGCCGCGAAAACTTTCGGCAAAATTTTTTTCTCGTCGTCGGCAATGAGCCACGTGTCGCGAAACTTTTTGACACCATCGAGCAGGAAGTCAAGCACGGGTGCTTCGCCGATTGAAACGATGACTTGATCTGCCGCGATAAATCTGCCGTCGTCGGAAAAAATTCCGTCGGCGGTGATTTTTTTTGTCACGAACGGCCAAACGATTCGCCCGCCGAAATTTTCAAGGCGACGAATTTCTTTCGCGAACGCGGCAGGCTTAACCACGTCGACGACAACGACATTTTCGGCACCCTGCTCGTAAGCGGAAGTGGCAACGTCCATGCCGGAATTTCCGCCGCCGATAACAACGACATTTTTGCCGACGTCGGGTTTTTCGCCGCGATTAATCGTCTTCAGAAATTCAATGCCGAACGTCAACTTGTCCGCGCCTTCCCACGGGAAAAATCTGGCTTTATGACCGCCCGTCGAAATTAAAATCGCATCGAAGTCCGCGCAGATTGAATTGAATTTTTCGGCGTCGACTTTGCAATTCGTCACGAAATTGACGCCGATTTTTTCAATGCGATTGACTTCACCTTGAATCAGTTCGTGAGGAATTCGCGAATGCGGAATAACCTGAGCAAGCTTGCCGCCGATTTGTGCCGCCTCGTCAAAAACGGTGACAGCGTGACCGAGCAATCTCAACTGCCACGCCGCAGTTAAACCTGCGACACCGCCGCCGATTATCGCGACATTTTTGCCCGTGAAATTTTCGGGCGGATTAATTTCGACGTTCGCGGATTGCAAACCGAGTTCGCCAATTTTTATCGCTTCGTCAATCGTGCCGCGTGTGCAACCTTCCATACACGGATTCGGGCAAAGAGTTCCGCAGACGGACGCGGGAAACGGCGTATATTTCAAAACAAGTTTCAACGCTTCGTCAACTTTGCCTTGCCGCAAAAAATTTATCCGCTGTTGAGTGGGAATTCCCGTCGGGCAGAAAAATTGACACGGCGCAGAAAATTTTGCGTTATCCCAACTCGGCACGCGCAGCCGAAAATTTCCGCGGTTGACCGTATTCAAAACGAAAAAATCATCCGTCGCGACGTTGCTGAAAATTCCGCCTTTAATCCAGTCGTTTTTTCTGAA
>JAFVBP010000230.1 GCA_017479925.1 Selenomonadaceae bacterium
GAACACAACCGACGCCGCGCAGGAAAAACACGTTCCGCAAGTCACCGTTGACGGCAAAAAAATTCGCGTGCAAGTCGGCTCCGTCGAACACCCGATGACCGAAGCGCATTTGATTCAGTGGATTTACCTGCAGACGAAACGCGGCGGGCAATACGTTCACTTGAGCGCGACCGACAAGCCCGTTGCCGAATTTATCGTTGCGGACGACGACGAACCGATTGCCGCTTACGAATATTGCAACCTGCACGGTCTCTGGAAAGCCGACATTTGAATTAGGAATTAGGAATTAGGAATTAGGAATTGTTTCGGCGATTTTAATTTCACATTCCACATAAAAAAAGCCCCGACACTTCGTCGAGGCTGATTTTTTTTCCAACAACTTAAAGCTTAAAGCTTAAAGCTAATCACGCACCTTGCCAAGCATACGCCGCACGGTTGAAACGATAACTTTGTCCGTTCGCCAGCGTGAACGTCGGGGAAATTGCGTCACCGTTCACGACCGAAATCACGTTGCCCGAATTCAAGCCGAGCGCGATTGTGTTTGCGTCATACGCGTAAGAAATTATGTCGTCAACATTCACGTCGTACAGGTGAATAACGTCGTCGGTGCCCGCGTTCAAAACCGCGTCGTTGCCGTCCGTCTTGCCGACTTGGAAAACGTCCGTGCCCGCGCCGCCGAACAGATAATCGGTTGCCGTGTCGTCGCCGCCCCAAAGAATATTGCCGCCTTGACCCGCATAAATCGCGTTGCCGTTGCTGTTGCCGCCCAGTTGCATTCCGACTTGATAATTTTGCGTCGCGTCAATCGTCACGATTTGATTGTTCGTATAATTCGCGCTCGACGACGACATAATCAAATTGCCGACGAAACTTGACGAAGCCAGCAGATAATCGCCGTTGGTGAAAACGCCCGCCGGAGGTACCGGACCGCTTTGAGCAAGCCCGACAGCCTGTTCAAGAGTGTAAGTGCCGACCAAACCTTGAGCGTTGTCGAGCGTGATGAGGTTGTCTTTGACGGCAGACCAATTGCGCTGTCCCGCCATCAAAATATTGATTCGCCCGCTTGTCGAAGAGACAACAACGCCGTCGGAAGTCGTCGAAGCGTTGATGCCGAAATTGCCCCAATCGCGCATGTAGTACGAGTCGCCCGAAATCGCGTCGGTTATCGTGACGCTGACTGTGTCCGTCGTGTACGGATTGTAAACCGTCGTTGCAAGATTCGTGCCGACAGCCGCAGCGTCCAGGCCGACCAATCCCGTAGAAAGCATGTAGGTATCGTAACCGCCGCCGCCTTTCAAAGTGTTGTTTGAGCCGCCAGCCGTGTACGAATAAGCTTCAAACGTGTCATTGTGACCGCCGCCATTGACGCTGTTGTTGTTGCCGCCGACGATTAAAAAGTCTTGACCATCGTCACCTTCCGCAGTGTTGTAGTTACCCGTGATGATAATTGTGTCGTCGCCAGTGCTACCATACAAAGAATTCTTGTTACCGCGAGCTATGATGAGGTCGTCGCCGCTGTTGCCGCTCGCATAACAGTTCGAGTGGTTAACGACAAAGCTATTGTTCAATCCCTTGCCCTTGCCGCTGAGCCGTTGCCCGTCGGCAGTGGTTTGTTGGTCGAGCGTGGTGAAATTGTTGTTGCTGTTATTTAAAATCGCGGAGTTCGTCGTGCCCAAAAGTTTCAGGTTGACCCTACTGGTTATGTCGGTGATTCTGATTCCGTCGGCTTCCGTCGTGTAGTAATAGTTGCGATTGCGGTCGAGGTCTATCACGCTTGACGGGTCGAGATTCATAATCGTCGCCGAAATGTTTGCGTTCGACGAGCTGACTTGGATTGTGTCGTTGCCGCCCGCCGCGTTGATGATGACGTTCGTGAGCGAGTTGGTGTACGGGACGAGTTCAAACAGTTCGCCCGCCGCCGAGCCCGTGACGGTTTGGTTGCTTGTTTCGATGCGATAATAGTCTGCCATGAAAGTTCCTCCTCTGTCGAAAAAAATTTTTGTTGTTGCGTGCTTATTTTAGCATGGGGGGGGTTATCGCAAGTGTTTTCAAAAATTTTTTTGTGCCTGATTCATTTTACACGGCAGAAAATTTCGACGTAAGTTCCTGCGAGGTACCCGCGTGGAATTTTTTTTGCCGCCTTGCGAAAAAGTTTTTGTGTGTGATAACATTGCCGAAAAAATAGTAGGAACCAGGAACTAGGAACCAGTTGACTAGTCCCTAGTTCCTAATTACTAGTTCCTATACAGGAGTGATTGACATGGCGATTAATCCGCGAAAAAATTTCGACGAACCGAAGCCGACAACGAAGCCCGCGCCCGTCGAAGAAGTTTTTATTCCCGAAGAACCGAAGTGGTCACTTGACGAAATAATTTTGCCGCAAGCCGTTCGCGAAAAAATTCTTGACGTTGCCAACTATACGGACAACAGTCACCGCGTTTTTGAACTTTGGGGATTTAAGCACACGCACAAATTTTCGCGTCGAATCGGCATAAATCTTTACGGCGCGCCCGGTACCGGCAAAACCATGGCGGCTCACGCAATCGCCAAACAGTTGGGCAAAAAAATTTTAATCGTCAACTACGCGGACATTGAATCGAAATACGTCGGCGAAACTCCGAAAAATATTCGCAAGGCGTTCGAGTCGGCGGAAAATTCGGGCAGCATTTTATTTTTCGACGAAGCCGACGCGATTTTGAGCAAGCGTGTCACGAACATGACGCAAGCCGTTGATGTCAGCGTCAACCAAACGCGTTCGGTAATGCTGATGTTGATGAACGAATACCAAGATTTTATAATTTTCGCGACGAATTTTATCGAGAACTTCGATCCCGCGTTCATGCGGCGAATTTCAATGCACGTCGAATTCACGTTGCCGGACGAAGATTGTCGAAAAAAACTTTGGCGCATGTACACGCCCGACGAATGTCCCAACAATCTGGACTTCGACGAGCTTGCGAAAAAATTTGACGGCATTTCGGGCAGTGACATTTCCAACGCGATGTTGAACGCGGCATTCAAAGCGGCACGATTGGGCGTCGACGAACTTGACAAATCGCTTGTGTTTGAGGCCGTCGAAAATATTTTGGCAAGCAAGCAGGCGAATCAACCGACGACGCGGCGCAAAAAATCTCCGGCAAATTGAATTGCTTTCAAGCTTGAGGCGATTGACGATTTTGCGAAGATTTTTTCGCAGGATTTATCTGCCCGTCGCCGAATAACATCACGAAACTTTTCACGGGAGGGAAAAATTTGCAAACCAAAGACAAAATCGTTGCGGCGATTGAAACTGCGGCACGTGCGGCAATGGATGACGGCGCGTTGAAATTTTCGGACGCTTTGCCCGAAATTGCGTTGGAAGTTCCGCCGAAAAAAGATTTCGGAGACTTCGCGACAAACTTCGCAATGCAGAGCGCGAAAATTTTCCGCACATCACCGAAAAAAATTGCCGAAGAACTCAAAGCCCGAATCGACTGCGACATAATCGAACGAATTGAAATTGCGGGCGCGGGCTTCATGAATTTTTATCTCAAGAGCGACGTGATTTATCGTGAGCTGAAAGAAATTTACGACGCGGGCGAAGATTTCGGAAACCTGCCCAACAAAGGCAACGTTACAATTCAAGTCGAATACGTCAGCGCGAATCCGACGGGCTTGTTGCATGTCGGTCACGGACGCGGCGCGGCTGCCGGTTCTGCGATTGTCAACATTTTGCGTGCGGCGGGACAAAACGTCGAGAGCGAATTTTACATCAACGACGCGGGCAACCAAATGGACAAGCTTGCCGCTTCCGTCAACGCCCGTTATTTGGAATTGTTGGGACGCGAAGTCGAATTTCCCGAAGACGGCTACCAAGGTGCGGACATTATCGACACGACGAAACGGATTATCGAAAATATCGGCGACAAATATCTTGATTCGCCCGACGACGAACGCAGAAAAATTTTGGGCGATTTGGCTTACGAAGACAAACTTATCGAGCTGAAACGCGACTTGAAAAATTTCCGCGTGGAGTTTAACGTTTGGTTCAGCGAACGAAC